>JBCDKT010000015.1 GCA_038746285.1 Bacteroidota bacterium | reverse complement strand
TGCCTTTGCGGTAGCCTCCGAAGTACGACTCGTCGATCTCGACTTCGCCATCGAAGGGGCCTTCGTCGGCAAGGTGTTCGGTGATGGCCTCGCGGAGCTTGTGGAAGTAGAGCGCGGCGGTGTTCTTGTTGACGCCGACGAGCTGCGCGGCGGTGCGCGTCGTGGTGCCCGCGACGAAGTGCTCGATGAGCCGCCGCTGGGTTGTGGGTGGGAGTCTGCTCCGTCGTCGGGTCATAGTGGAGACTAAGCCAACAGACCGTCACCTAGTACAGCCCCAAGCTAAATCCTCGGTGCTCGCTTGGAGGCAGCCTTCTGCGAGCCGGCGTAGCCGCGGAGGCCGGCGCGCTGCATCTCGCGCTCCAGGATGCGGTAGAACATCGCCTTCTCCTGGTGGCGGATCACGGCGCGCTCGTGCGCTTCGGTGAGGATGACCGGGTAGCCCCCGCCCTTCGCGGCCTGGTCGACCACGACGGCGTGGATCATGCCCAGCCAGCCGGGCTGCTCGGCGACCCACGCCGGGAGTTCGACGCGCCCGATTTCCTCGGGGAGCCGGACGTAGAAGTAGCAGATCCGGTGGTGCGGCCCGTAGTCCTTCTGGATCCGCGACCCCGACTCGAAGAGGGCCGAGCGCTCGCCAACGGCGAGCGTGTGCTCGAAGACGAGCCGGTCTACGATCCCGCGCACGGAGTCCTCGTCCGGCGTCTCGTCGGTCTCGCGCCGGTGGAGGCCGAGGAGGTTGACGAGTTCGGTGTTGGCCGGCATCGAGACGTAGGAGCAGACGGGGATGCCCTCGTCGTAGAACCGCTCCAGGATGGCGAGGTAGCGCCCGATGAGGCGGTCTTCGAGGGCGCGGTGGTTCATGCCGCGGAGCATCCACCGGATCAGCGTGCCGTCGGCCATCGCGAGGACCGGGCGGGCGCTGCGGCGCTCGGCGCGGGCCGTCTCGAAGAGCCAGTGCAGCTCCTGCTCGTCGCGGAGCGCGGAGACGACCTCCGTCGTGAGGTTGAGGAGCGCGCCCTCGCCCTCGTCGGCGTTGAGCTCGTCGAGGTCGCGGCGGCGGAAGCGGAGGTCCGGCTCGGCCGTCATCAGCGGCGGCTCCTCGGTACCGTAGTGGAACGCGATCCGGCTGACGTTGAGGAGGTAGCACGCCGGCTCGACGTGGCGGTCGGGGTAGATCTGCGAGCCGTCGGTGGCGACGACCGTGATCGGCGTCGGGCGCTCGCCGCACGGGGCGCACCCGTCGGGCCGCTCGATCAGTCCAGCGACGAGCGCGCGCGGCCGGTCTCGCGTTACCTGGTCGCGGAGCGCCTCCCACCCGGGCGCGCAGTCGCGGAAGGCATCGAGCGCGAGGGCCAGCTTCACGTCGCGGCGCGCGTCTTCGTCGACGCGGTACGCGCCGAAGTCGGAGAGCTGCGGGTGGAGCCGGTGAAAATCGAGCAAGGGACGGGCGACGAGTGACGAACGACGAATGCGTGAAGGTAAAGACGGACAGCAGGCACGACGTAGTTTTACGGGTCCCGCTCGTCGTTCGTCGCTCCAAGCTCGTCGCTCCCCTGGCCGGCCTCTACCTCCATATCCCCTTCTGCACGCGGCGCTGCATCTACTGCGACTTCTACGTCACCACCACGCGGCGGCTGACGCGCCCGTTCGTGGACGCGATGCGGATCGAGATCGACGCGTACGGGCGGGAGTACGGCGGGCGCGAGGCCATCGAGACGATCTACTTCGGCGGGGGCACGCCGTCGCTTCTGCCTCTCGACGAGGTAGCGATGCTTATGCGCGAGATCGAGCGGCACTTCGACACGAGCAGTGCGCACGAGGTGACGTTCGAGGTCAACCCGGAGACGGCGGGGCGGGAGTACCTGGAGGGCCTGCGCGACCTCGGCATCACCCGCCTCTCGGTCGGCGTGCAGTCGTTCTTCGACCCCGACCTGCAGTTCATGGGCCGCGCCCACGACGGCGACGAGGCGATGCGCGCCATCGAGGCCATCGAGGCCGTCGGGTTCGACTCGTACTCGGTCGACCTCATCTTTGGGGTGCCGGAGCAGCCGCCCGAGCGCTGGATGGCGAACATGGAGCGCGCGGCGAACCTCGGCGTCCCCCACCTCTCGACCTACGGCCTGACCGTCGAAGAGCAGACGCCGCTGGCGAAGATGGTCGAGCGGGGGACCGTCGCCCCGACGCCCGACACGGCGATGGGCGAGCGCTTCCTGGAGACGATGGACTACCTCCGGGAGCGCGGCTACGAGCACTACGAGATCTCGAGCTTCGGGCAGCCCGGCGTGCGCAGCCGCCACAACGAGATCTACTGGGAGCACGGCAACTACCTCGGCTTCGGCCCGAGCGCGCACTCGTTCTGGCGCGAGACGCCGTCGCTGGCCGGGCGCTGGGCGAACGTCCGCAACCTGCGGCAGTACGAGGCGCTCATGCAGCAGGGCCACCGGCCGCTCGACTACCAGGAGCGCCTCGGGGCGGATATCCTCGCCGACGAATATATTCTGCTGCGCCTGCGCTTGCTCCGCGACGGCCTCGACCTCGACGTGCTCGCGGAGACCTACGGCGTGGACCTCCTCACCGAGAAGATCGACGCACTCGCCGACCTCGAAGCGGGCGGCCTCATCCACCCGATCCGGCGCAGCACCGTCCGCCTCACCGACGAGGGCGCGCTCGTCGCCGACGCCGTGACGGCAAAGCTGCTCAGCTAGCTGTCGGCTTTCGGCTTTCAGACCAAAGGCAGGCAGTTCGCAACGCCCTCACTCCTTTGACAGACTGGAACCAACCTCTGCACGCGACACTGGTGCCGCGGCCGCTCGGGTTAGCCACTAGCTCTCAGACTGCGAGCCGACAGCCGACAGCCAAGAGCCGACAGCCTCTCTCTCCATGCGCCCCCTTTTCCTCCTCGCCTTCACGCTCCTCGTCACCACCGGGTGCCAAACCGAGCAGCCCCCGCCGCCGCCCGGTGACGGCGACGCCGAGACGATTCCTTTCCGGCGTGACGGCTCGCTCACCTTCTCCCGCGAGGACGGCGAGGAGATCGTGACCATCGACATCGAGATCGCCGAGGGCGACTCGGCGACGGCGCGGGGGCTGATGGACCGGACCTCGCTGCCCGAGAAGAGCGGGATGCTCTTCCTGATGCCACGCACGCAGCGCCACAGCTTCTGGATGGCCAACACCCCGCTCTCGCTCGACATCACGTTCGTCTCGCCCGATTCGGCCGTCATCAACACGGCGAAATACACCCGCCCGTTCTCGTCGGAGAACGTCTCCGCGGAAGGCCTGTCGCGGTTCGTAGTTGAGACGCAGGCCGGATTCACCGATACCTGGGGCATCACCGCCGGCGACCGCGTCCGGTGGACCCGCGACTAGACCCGAACCGCCTGTTCGTGATCGTTTTGCCATTACTATGAAGCCTATGTTAATGCCCGCCTTCCAGAAACTACAATTTGCGGCTTCCCGTTTAGACGGTACGATGCTAGCAGCCCCGTAAGGCTGCGCCAAGCAGCGCCCCGGCAGCCCCGTAAGGCTGCTGGGTTTTTTTGTGCCCGCCTGCTCCTCTCTGCTCCTCGCCCAGACCGATGGACCTTCCGACGCAGTTCTCCGCCCGCCTCGACGCCGACGTCTACGCTCTCCTCGCGCACCGCATCCTCGACGGCGACAACCGCCACCTCGTTCACGAGCCCAGCGAGGGCGAGGACCCGATCCTGTTCCGCGCAGCCCTCGACCGCAGCGCAGGCACCGTCCACCTGCTCGACTTCCCGCCTGTCACCGACCATGTCGGCACGGACCTCGGCGACGTCACGGCGACGGTAACGATCGCGGGCGATCCGGAGGGGACGTTCGACCCGGCAACGGGCCACGTCGAGATCGAGGTGGACCTCACGTTCGACCCGCGGCATGTGCTCGCGCGCAAGTCGCAGGTGACGCTCGCGCTCTCGTCCGACGCCCGCATCGACCAGCCGGAGCTCGACGCCACCGGAGCGCCGCTCACCCTTGAGGACGGCACGCTCACGCTGGTTGGGGAGGGTGTCTTCGAGGGCGGCTCGCTGGGCGGCGGGAGCCTGTGGCTCGCCATCGCCTGCGCAATCGACGACGTGACCGACGAGTCGTAACGTCTGCGGCGGAGACCGCCTCGCCGAGCCGCCCTGTGCGTGGCTACCGGAGCACCGTCAGGCGTCGCGTCTCGGTCCGGTCTCCGATCTGCAAGCGGACGAGGTAGGTGCCGGCTGGGATCTCTTTGGTAGACATCTCGAACCGGTGGAGGCCGGGCGTGAGCGGGCCGGCGTGGACGAGGGCGACCTGGCGTCCAAGCAGGTCGCGGCTTGCGATGCGGACCGGCGCAGCACGGTCTAGCCGAAGCCGCACGGTGGCCTGCCCGCGCGTCGGGTTCGGGAACGGCCCTGCAATCTGCTCCCCGACTGCCGCCGGCCCAAGAGGCACTCCGACCGGGCTCTGCTGCGCCGCCACAACCGCGTCGGTCCACGCCTGCGGCATCGAACCCGGCACATGCCAGTTGCCGGTGCCGTCGGCGAACTCCTCGTTGTAATACCACACCAGGTCGTCCGCGCGGCGGAGGGCGTTGCGGAGGGTCGTCTCCATGACCTCCGGGTTCATCGGGTAGCCCTCGGCAGCCTTCCAGTCGATGTTGTAGACCCCGAAGCCGCTCGAGACGCGGTCGCCCCAGCCTGGGCGGAGGGCCTCGGGGATGAAGGCGCTGTCCGTATTCTTCGAGGCGATCCCGACTTCGCGCCAGGCGTAGGCGCGTCCGAAGTCCTCGGCGGTGCGGTACTGGTAGCACTCCCCACCGTCGATGATGCGGTTGCCGGGGCCGGCCCCTTCGAGGAAGCCGACGAAAAGCGGGCCGAGCAGTTCGTACTCCTCGGCGTCCGCGACCTGGAGGAGGCGGACGTAGCCCGGCGTCGCCGGCTCCGAGAGCCAGGGGCCGAACGTGAACAGCACCTCGGCCTCCGGCCATGCGGCGGCGACGGCCTCCATCATCTGCTGCCCGCGCAGCCGCGTCTGCTTGCGGTAGGCCGCCAGGCTCTGCACCGGGCTGTCGTAGTCCTCGGGGTAGTTCAGCCAGGTCGTCCCGTACTCCTCCACATCGAAGAACAGCCCGGCAAAGCCCGCGTCGCGGGCGGCCTCGGCGAGCGCCCCCCAGTTGGCCAGCACGGGCGCCCACGCGGCGTCGTCGAACACGTCGCCGGGGTCGTTGATGGTGACGAGGAGGAAGTTGTAGTCGAGCCGCTCGAACTGCCCGGCGATGGGCGAGAGGCTCCCTGCGATCTCCTCAGCGGTGAACGTCCATCCCGGCTTCATCAGTTGCCACGAGGCGAAGACCGTCACGGTGATCCCGTCGAACGGGAGCGCATCGAGGTAGTCGAGGTTGTCCGCGAGGTGCTCGGGGTAGGTCAGCGGGAAGTTGGGCTGCTGGGCCAGCAGCAGGCGCGGGCTGTCCTGCGCAGCAGCAGGCAGGGCAAGAGCGAGGGCGAGGAGCAGAGCGCGCATGGCAAGCCGGGGCGATGAGTAGGTCAGTGGATGACGGTGAGGCGGGCGGTCTCGGTGCGGGCCCCAGCGCGCAGACGCACCAGGTAGACCCCCGACGGCACGCCCGCCAGCGGCACCCGCCGCGCGTACGTCCCGGCCGGCTGCTCCTCGTCCACGAGCGTCCGCACCACCCGGCCGAGCGCGTCGAGCTGCACCCGTCCTGGCTCGGCCGTACCCCACGCAGCCGTAGCCACGGACCGCGCTGGGTTCGGGAAGACGCGGAGCGCCTCACCGACAGTGCCGGGACGGATGGCGACGTCGACTGATGGCCGAACAGGGCGCCTAACCGGGGCGGTCGTGACGTGCTCGTACCCGTCCGTCTGCGCGCGCGCCCACAGGGTCACGGTCCCCTTCGACAGGCCAGACACCTCGAACTCGAATGGTGCCTCGAAGTCGTCGGGCGCGGCGTAGGCCCCGTTAACGATGAGAGAGACGAACTGCGCCGGACCATCCACCTCGACGGTGACGGTGAAGGGCTCGCCGAGCGTGAGCGGGCCGGGCGGGAGCACGAGCCGCGCCTCGGGAGCCGCGATGCGGTCGGCGGCGACGGCCGGGTCGAACCAGAACTCGCCGGGCTTGGCGAGGTCGAAGCCCAGCCCCTTGCCCGCGGCGAGCTTGGCGCGCGCCGAGGCGATCCGCTCCTCCGTGCCGGGCGGGACGTAGCGTGCCCAGCCCGCGTCCGGCTCGTCCCACCAGTTGATCTCTTCGTCGTAGACCCACACGAACTCGTCGGTCGTCAGCAGGGCGTGGTAGACGTTGTGCTCAAACCAGTCGAGCTGGAAGTCCTCGGGGTGGCCCCACACGTAGGCCGGGTCTAGGCCGAGCGGGTAGTCGGCGTACACGGCGTAGCCGACCTGGTGCTCGGTCTGCCACGCCGGCCGGTGGACGGGGTCGAGGAGGGTCGTCGCCTCGTAGCGCAGGAAGTCGTAGTTGTTCGAGACGAGCCACGACTCGTCGACGTAGTACGTCCCCTCGTTGCCGTCAACGAGTGTGAGGCCCGGCCGCGCGCCGTCGAGCATTCCGTTGAGGAACGCGCGCATGAACTCGTAGCCCGACCCTTCGAGGCTCCCGTTGGCCTGGGTCTGCGCGTAGACGACGCCCATCCACCACAGCGAGAGTACGACCATGTCGGCGCGGGCGCTCTGGAGCGCCTGGACGTATTCGACCCCGCGCTGCCGCACCTGCACCTCGACCTCCTCGAACGTGCGGTCGGGGTAGGCCCACGGGAAGTAGCGCCACGGGTTGTAGTCGGCGAACCCGTAGTACTCGGGGTCGAAGAGGATGCCGCGTGCGCCACTGGCCGCGACGGCCTGCGACACGAGCCGCGCGTTCGCCGCCACCGTCGCCCAGTGGTCGTCGTCGAACCAGTCCAGCGTCTCGAAGCTCTGCCCCATCTGCGCGACGAAGTTGCCTTCGAGCGCGCCCCACTCGATGCCGCCGAGCTCGTCGAGGCGCAGTTCCTCGGCGGTCCACGGCCGGTCGGCGAAGGCGAGCAGCGGCTGATCGTAGATGCCGGGGTACGAGATCGCCTCGAGCCACCGCCCGGTGCCGAGGTGAAACGAGATCCCGTCGAACGGGGAGATCCCGAGGTCCTCGGGATGGTCGAGGAGGAAGTCCACGCCAGGGGTGCTCCAGCCGAAGTGGAGCAGCGTTTTTTCCGGCTGGTGCGCCGGGCTGGGCGTGCGGACCTGTGCTTCGGCCGCGAGCGGGGCGAGCAGCAGAGCGAGCAGGCAGAGAGTTGGAGAGCGCATCGCGGGAGAACGGCTAGTGGACGACGGTGAGGCGGGTGGTCGTAGTCTGGTCCCCAGCGCGCAGGCGCACCAGGTAGACCCCCGACGGCACGCCCGCCAGCGGCACCCGCCGCGCGTACGTCCCGGCCGGCTGCTCCTCGTCCACGAGCGTCCGCACCACCCGGCCGAGCGCGTCGAGCACGTCGAGCTGCACCCGTCCTGGCTCGGCCGTACCCCACGCAACCGTAGCCACGGACCGCGCTGGGTTCGGGTACACCTTGAGCCCGAAGAACGGCCCCGGCACAGGCAGCGGCGACGTAGCTACCGGTACCGCGGCCTCGCCCGAAGCGACGGCGCTCGGGTCGAGGCCGGACTTGAAGGCGCGGGCGCGGACTGGCGTGCCGGCGAGCACGGTGAACGGGGCGTCGTAGAGCGCCGCGGTCTCGTCCGGGTCTGAGCCGTCGGTGGTGTAGCGGAGGCTCGCCCCCTCGGTCCACGTCGCCAGCGTCACGCGCACCGCGTCCGGGCCAGCGGCGCGGCGCTCGATGAACGGCATTCCGGCGCGGCCTATCTCGTAGCCGGTGAGCTGCTGCGCGCGGGGATGGTAGTAGCGGTCGAAGAAGTGGGGGTCGTCGCCGTAGGTCTCCCACAGCGTCTCCAGCTCGGCGAGGATCGGGAGGTACGTCTCCTCAAAGCCGGTCGTCTGCGGGTTGCCGCGCCCGCCCCAGACGAGCGCGACGAGGTACTTCTCGATCCCCTCGAACCCGACCCACCCATCGCCTTTCGTGACGCCGACGGCATTCGCGCGGCGGAACTGCCCCGTCACGTAGCGCGCCCACGACCAGTCGGCCCCGGCGCTGACCTCGGCGTTCTCGGCCATGTAGGTCGCCGTGGCGTAGGTGTAGATGAACGGGCGGAAGGCGGCCGCGGCCACGCCCGACTGCGGGAAGCTGTCGTGGATGATGACCGAGCCCTCGGGGAAGACTTCGCCGCGGAGCAGACGCATCACCACGTAGGCACTGAGCCAGTCGTCCTGCGCCAGGCCGTCAGAGTACACGGTGGTCATTCCGTACTCGTCGCGCCAGCGGGCGACCTCGTCGGCGAAGGTCCGGGGGTCGCGGGAGAAGTAGAACCACTGGCTGAAGTAGGCCCCCCACCGGTCGCCCGCAGCGTCGACCTGGCCGACGTACGCCTGGAAGGGCACGTCGTCGCGGGGCTCGTAGCGGGGCCCGAAGCTCATCGCCCAGGCGCGCTGGTTCACGTTCCACAAGATCCAGTCGCTTTCGAAGCCCGGCCCGATGATGTCGCCCGGCGGCTCGCCGAAGCCGGCGAGGCTCCACCCGAACTCGAACGACTGCTCCCAGTCGAAGGCCCGGCTCGGGAAGGCGCTCACGAAGAGGCGCTCGCCGGGGCTGACCTCGGCGCGGGCCTGCCAGCCCGGGGCCGCCGCGCCCGGCGTGTCGAGGTCGTCCGGCGGCAGCCCCGCGAAGGGCAGCGCCCCGACGCCCGCGAGGCGCGGCACGCGGCCCGTCCCGAGCGGTGTGTGGACATTCGCCGTGAACCCGCCGAAGTCGTCCATCGAAAACAGGTCTCCCTGCGCGATCCGGTTGAAGTCGCCGCCGAGGCGGCTCTCGACGGTCGCCGAGAGCTCGCTGTGCGGGCTGAGGATGGCCGCGCCGTCGGCCTGCACCCCGACCGTCAGCGCGCTCCCGACGAGGACGGCTAGGTCGCCCGTCTGCTGCTGCACCGCGAGGCCGGACAGGTCTAGCCCCGTGACGAGCGCAAGGTCGCGCTCGAAGGCGCCCTGCTGCCGGACAGCGAGGGTGCCGGCGGCGCGGTCGAAGGCGAACGCCGCGCCGAGCGTCTCGACGGTGAGCACCGTCCCGTCGTCCTCGACGCCGTCGATGCGCATGGCGAGCGCGCCCGGCCCGCCCGGGAAGGTCACGCCGTCGCCCGGCGCGAAGGGCACGAGGTCAGCCTCGGGCAGCTCGACGACCGCGAAGTCGGCGATCTCGATGCTCACGTCGCCGTTGAACCCGGTCGGGCCGTACTCGTGGAGCCCGAAGGCGATCTCGATCTCGGCGACGGTCGGCCAGTGGGGCGTAAAGCGCCACGTCCAGCGCTCCCAGCCGTCCGGCCCCTCCGTGCGAGCCGGCATCCCGCCGTAGCGCCCGCCCTCGAGGTTCGTCACGTCCGGGTCCACGCCGAAGGCGATCACGCTGAACTCCCAGTCGCTGCGCGGGAAGTCCGTCCGGATGAGCGCCGAGACCTCGTAGGTGCGGTTGCGCTGGACAGGTACGGTGCGGACGAACGACGGGCGGGCGTCGCTCTCGTCCATATCCGGGGAGACGACAAAGCTGTAGGTCGCCACGCCGTCGTAGGCCGGACCCCAATAGAGCGGAGCGGTGAGGCTATTGCGAAAGGCGAGGCCGCGGGTGCGCAGGTCGCCATTCTCCGGACGGAGCACGGTGCCGCCGTAGGCCTCCGGCTCCAGGAGATCGAGGAAGCCCGCCGGGGCCGGCGGCAGCCCGGTCTCCTCCGGCACCTCGACAGTCACGTTGTCGACGGCCGAGCGCCCGGCATAGGCCCCGCCCCAGTTGAAGAACGCACCCAGCGCACCCGTCCCCGTCGCTCGGCTCAGTCCGACCTCGACCCCGCCGTCGGTGCCGTCGACCTCGACGCGCAGCGTGTTCTGGCTGAGGTCGTAGAGCAGCTCGATGCGGTGCCACGTCCCGGCGGCGAAGTCCGAGACGGCAGGGTAGACGACGCCGAGGAAGTCGCCCGTCGCAGAGTCGTAGTCGAGCAGGCCCACGTCGAAGCCCGTTTCGTCGAAGCCGAGGCGGACCGAGCCGATGTCCTCCTCCGCCTCGTCATAGAGGCGGAGGAAGGCGAATCCCTCGCCTGGTCCCTCGGCGGCGAAGTCGAAGCCCACGCGGACCACGCCCTCGGTGACGATCCCAGCGACGAGCGCGTGGCCGAAGTCGAGCAGGTGGTAGTCGCCCGGCGCAGGCGCGTCTACGCGGGCGACGTTGCCCGCCGCCGTCGAAGCCCCGGTGCTGCCGAAGACGGGCACCACGTCGATCCGGCTCTCGGCCTCGCCGAACAGGCTGGTCGGGCGCTCGCCGCCGAGGCCCGGCACCACCTCCGGCGGCCCGCCGACCAACTCGTCGTCGAACGACACGTCAAACGCGGTGACCTGCGCTTGGGCGGCGACAGAGAGAAAAAGGAGAACGGCAACGAGCGTAGGCTTGGACATGGCATCGCGAGTCGGGTGTGGGTACCGAAAGGGTACGGACTCAGGGTGCTTGCCTCATGAACAAAATCTGATGTTTTTCTAAGGGACGGCCCCACCCTCTCGCCTGCCCCGAGAAACGAGCAGTGCCAGCCCCGAACGCGTCGGGGCTGGCACCGTCTGTCTTCGTACTCTTTCTGGTCGCCGGCCGGAGCCGGCAGGTCCTCCTACTCGAGGTGGTGGTAGTCGAGTTCGTGCTCTTCCTTGAGGGCCTGCTGCACGCTGGGCGTCGGCTCCGTGGCCGGGGCCGAGTCGAGGGCCATCTCGCCGTCGCTGCTGCGGCAGACCTGGACGTTCTTACGCCAGCCGCTCACGGTGTCAGGATAGTCCGAGCGGAAATGGGCCCCGCGCGACTCTGTGCGGGCGAGCGCGCTGCGGAGGATGGCCTCGCAGGCGGTCATCATGAAGTGGAGGTTGATCGCCTGCTCGAACTGCTCGTTGCCGGGGGCGGCCTGGACGTTTAGGTCCTCGGCGTCGCGGCGCAGCGCCTCCAGCTTGGCGAGCCCTTCGATGAGGCCATCCTCGTCGCGGATGATCCCCGCGTGGTCCCACATCACGCGGCGCAGGCGCTCGATGAGAGCCTCTGGCTCGTGCTGCCCGGCCGACTCAGCGAGCCGACGGATGCGGCCGAGGGCTTCGTTGACGCAGTCGTCCGAGATCTGCACCCGCTCCGGCAGGTTGCCAGCGAGGTGCGCCCCGACGATCTGTCCGAACACGACGGTCTCGGCGAGCGAGTTGCCGCCGAGGCGGTTGGCCCCGTGGACGCCAGCTACGCTCTCACCCGCGGCGTAGAGCCCGTCGACGGTCGTGGCGCAGGTTTCGAAGTCGGTGATCTCGACGCCGCCCATCGCGTAGTGCGCCGTCGGGGCGACCTCCATCGGCTCCTCGGTGATGTCCACGCCCACGTCGGCGAACTCCTGGACCATGCGGGGCAGCCGGTCTCGGACGTAGTCCGAGTCGCGGTGGGAGATGTCGAGCCAGACGCCGCCGTTCGGCGTGCCGCGCCCGGCCTGGATCTCGGCGTAGCCTGCGCGGGCGACCACGTCGCGCGCGTCGAGTTCCATCTGCTTGGGCGAGTAGCGCTCCATGAAGCGCTCGCGCTCGGAGTTGAACAGCCGTCCCCCTTCGCCGCGCACGGCCTCGGTGACGAGTTCGCCGCGCTGGTCCTCGGGCCAGAGCTTGCCCGTCGGGTGGAACTGCACGAACTCCATGTCGCGCAGCACGGCACCGGCGTTGTAGGCCAGCGTCTGCGCGTCGCCCGTGTTCTCGTCCGACCGCGACGACGACCGAACGTAGACCGAGGTGTGGCCCCCGGCGGCGAGGATGACGGCGTTGGCGTGGAAGACGAGCACGTCGCCCGTGTTCATGTCGTAGCCGATGGCACCGACGGCGCGCCCGTCGTCCACCAGAATCTCGGTGATGAAGGTGTCCTGCCGGTACGGAATCTCCAGACGCTTGGCCTGGGCGACGAGCGCTTCGAGGATCGCGCGGCCGGTGATATCACCCTTGAAGCAGGTCCGGCGGAACGACTGCGCGCCGAAGTAGCGTTGGTTGATCTCGCCCTCCTCGGTCTTCGAGAAGTCGGCACCCCAACGGTCGAGTTCGCGGACGCGCTCGGGCGCGTGTCGGGCGAGCAATTCGACGGCCTGCGCGTTGTTGACGTGGTGTCCCTCGTTGAGGGTGTCGGCCGCGTGGATGTCCCAGCGGTCTTCGGGATCGAGACTGCCGAGAGCAGCGTTGATTCCGCCTGCGGCCCAGACGGTGTGTGCGTCCCCGTGCTTGCGCTTGCCGATGGCGAGTACGTCACGCCCAGCTTCGTGCAGCTCGATGGCGGCGCGGAGGCCAGCGGCCCCGGCCCCGATGATGAGCACGTCAGTGGTGACCACGGATACGTCCTCCGCCTGGGAGGGAATGGTTGGAGGCATGATTGTGCGGCGTTGCTGGTTAGTGTAGTTTCAATCTCCTCTGAAAGTGGAACGAGGGCTTGGGGCGCTGGTTCTGAGGTGCGTCCTGTACCCGTCATGGTTTGCGCGATCTTCGCACGCCCCTCGCTCTGCCTGCACATCCCGAGCGCCATGCACCGCCCCTCCCCTTCATCGTCTGAATACTCGGTCGCCATAATCGGTGCCGGGCTGAGCGGGCTGACCGCGGGCCAGGCCCTCGCCGAAGCGGGTCACGCCGTGGCCGTCTTCGACAAGGGGCGCGGGCCGGGCGGGCGCATGTCGACGCGCCGGCAGGCCGAGACCACGTTCGACCACGGCGCGCAGTACTTCACCGTGCGCGACGAGCGCTTCCGCCGCCGCGTGGCGTCCTGGACTGAGGCTGGCATCGTGCAGCGGTGGGACGGACGGATCGGCGTCGCCGAGGGCGGGGCGGTGACCCCCAAGGGCGACGGGCCGGAGCGCTACGTCGGCGTGCCGCGCATGAGCGCGGTCCCGAGGCACCTCGCCGACGGCCTCGACGTGCGCTGCCGCGTCCGGGTCGAGGCCGCCGAGCCGAGCGGCGCCCGCTGGTCCCTCGTCGCCGACGATGGCGCGGACCTCGGCACCTTCGACGCGGTGCTCGTAACCGTGCCGCCGCCCCAGGCCGCACCGCTCCTCGCCGCCGCTCCGGACCTCGCCCGGCGCGCTGCGTCGGTCACGATGGAACCGACCTGGGCTGCGATGGCGACGTTCGACGCCCCGCTGCCGGTCGAGGCCGACGGGCTCTTCGTCCACGACGCCCCGCTCTCGTGGGCGGCCCGCAACAGCAGCAAGCCGGGGCGGCCCGCGCTCGAAAGCTGGGTCTTCCACGGCGCACCGGCCTGGACCGAGACGCACATCGAGGACGAGCCTGACGCCGTCGTCGAGGCTCTCCTCAGTGGGTTCTTCGCCGCGACGGGGCTCCGCCCGGTCGCCCCGACGTTCGCGCAGGCCCACCGGTGGCGCTACGCGCAGGCAGACGAGCCGCTGGAGGACGGCTGCCTGTGGGACGAGGCGCAGCGCCTAGGCGCGTGCGGCGACTGGTGCCACGGCTCCCGCGTCGAGGGCGCATTCCTGAGCGGCCTCGCCGGTGCCGAGGCGGTCGCCCGCAGCCTCGCGCCGAGTAGCGCAGCTACGGAATGACGATGAGGCGGTGCGTCGCGGCGCGGCTGCCAGCGGTAAGGCGGAGAACGTAAACTCCGGCCGGGAGGCTTGACAGCGAAGCCTGAACGACGTGGGACCCTGGCCCTCGCTGCCCCTCCGCCAGGACAGCGACGCGGCGACCCACTGCGTCAAAGAGGACGAGGCGGACTGGCCCCGGTTCGGAGAGGCCGAACGCGACGGTCGCCGACGAGCGCGCCGGGTTCGGCACCGTGCGGAGAGTGAGGGGGCTGGGCACCCGCGACGGCGTCACCGCCGAGGTCGTGCGATCCACGGGGAAGACGTAGGCCCGGCCCGCAAACGGCGGGCTCCCCGGCGGGTTCTCGCCCCACGCTCCGACGCCGACCTCGATCCCTCCGTCCCCGTCGAGGTCGCCGAGGGCGGCGATCCCGTAGCCGAAGTATTGGACGCCGTCGGGGTCCGGCATGGGCGGTTCGAGCGTCTGGAGGAGCGTGCCGTCCGAGGAGAACACGTATACGCGGCCGATGAACACCTGCGGGGCTGCATTCTCGTCCTCGGCGCGGGCGCTCACGATGAGGTCCGCCAGGCCGTCGCCGTCGAGGTCGGGGGCGGCTTCGACGAGTTCGCCGAAGAACCCGATGGTCTGCTCGTCGGGCGAGATGAGGGTCACGGCGGCCTCTCCCGTGGCACCAGAGACCACGTAGGCCCGCCCGGCGAACGAACCCTGCTCGGGTTCGCCGTTGGCACCCGTCGCCACGTCCGGCACGCCGTCGCCCGTGACGTCGCCCAGCCCGGCCACGTAGCGGCCGAACCCGCCGAGCGCGGTCTCGTTGGGCGACCGAACGTTGCGAATCGCCGAGCCGTCGGCCCCACTGACGAAGTAGAGGCGGCCCGCGAGGTCGAGACCTGTCGGGCCGGTGCGGAACGGGGCACCGGTCACGATGTCGGAAGTGCCGTCGCCGTCGAGGTCGCCTGCGTCGTCGAGGGTGTACCCGAACCCCGCCTCTACCTCGGGATCGGGCGCGGCGACGGTGCGGACGAGGGCGTCGGTAGCGCCGTCAAATATGTGAAACCGCCCGGCTCGGGGAAGCCCGTTCACTCTTTCCCCGTTCGCGCTCACCCCGACCTCGCCGACCCCGTCGCCGGTGAGGTCGCCGAGGCGGGCGAGGTTGAAGCCGAAGTTGCCCTCGGGTTGCGGATCGGGCGAGGCGAACGCGGCGAGTTCGGTCCCGTCAGCGCCGCTGAGAAGGTAGACGCGGCCCGCCCCGCCAGCCCCGTCGACGGTCTCGCGCGAGGCGCTCACGTAGACATCCGGCGTGCCGTCGCCGTCGCGGTCCCCGGCAGGCAGGAGGCCCTCGCCGAAGAAGGCGTCCGTCTCGCGGTTCGGGGAGACGAACGTGCGGAGCAGCAGGCCCGTGGCTCCGCTGAAGACGTGGAGCTGACCGCCATCCACGACGGCGTCGCCGGCTGGACCCGCGTCCTCGTCCGGGGCCGAGACCGCAACGTCGGGGACGCCGTCGCCGTCGAGGTCGCCGACGGCGGCGAGGGCGCTGCCGAAGAGGCTCTCCTGCTGCTCGTCAGGCGAGGCGAAGGTGTAGAGCGGCGCGACCTGGGCGCTCGCGCTCAGGGCAAAGCACAGAGCGACGATGGACACGAACGGTTTCATAACGCCAGGAGGTTGGTCAGGAAGGGTCTGTGCTTGATGGCTCCGAGCATGACGGCGCGATGGCAAGCACGCGGGAACGTGTGCGGGCCGTCTCGCTCAGGCTCCGGTTTTGCGAGCCTCCGATTCGACCAAGACGCTCTGGCAAAACCTACCCAGGCTGTCATTGTGCGGAGCGTAGCGACGAAGCAATTTCCTTAGGACGCCACCTCGCTCAGGAGGTTGCCGCGCTCCCGGAGCCTGTCCTGAGCGCGGTCGAGGGAATTGCTCGCAATGGCAACAATAGGTTTTGTCGGGCACTCTAAGCTACCGGAGCGCGCCAGCGGCGCAGTGATGGGAGCCTGATGGTTCTGTGAGGTCATGCTCGCGGACTCGCTACACGCCGACGTGTGGCCCGCGCAGTCGGTACTTCCTCAGGCTATCTTCCCTCCTTCTTGCCGCTCTCCGCGATGGCTTCCGACGACCGCCTGCTCTCTACCCCTCCGTTCTGCGTGGCGGGGCGCGAGGTGCACCCGCCTCTCCTCGAGGTCCGGCGAGGCACCGAAGCCCGCACGCTCGAACCGAAAGTGATGGGCGTCCTCTGCCACCTCGCCCGCCGCGCCGGGACCGCCGTCTCGCGGCGCGAACTGCTCGACGAGGGGTGGCCGGACACCGTCGTCGGCGACGAGACGCTGACGCGCTGCGTCTCCGAACTCCGCAAAGCCTTCGGTGACGACGCTCGCGCCCCGACGGTCATCGGGACCGTGCCCCGGGTCGGCTACCGCCTGCTCGCCCCCGTCGCCTGGCTGCCGGCCGAGCCGCCTGCTCCTCCAGACGCATCGGCAGCCGCGGTTCCGGACCCTTCGCACGAGAGGCCGCGGACGGTGCGCCCGGGCGTCGTCTTCGCGGCCGCAGCCGTCCTCGCGGTCCTGGCCTACAGCTGGTTCGCGGGAGGATTCGCCCGTCCGTCTTCCGGCGAGGCCGCTCCGGTGCTGCCCGCGCCTCCGCTGACGAGCACGCCGGGGTTCGAGCGCAGCCCGACCCTCTCCCCCGACGGCGCGTGGGTCGCCTACGTGAGCGGCACCGCCCGGACCGGCGACCTCGTCGTCCTTCCCGTCCGCGAGCCCGGTGCGGGCGGCGAGCCGCTCCGGCTCGTGACGGCCGACGACCTCGCTGAGTCGCCCCGCTGGAGCCCAGATGGGGCGCAGATCGCCTACATCGACTGGATCCGGGACCCGTCGCGCTGGGCGCGCGACCCGTGCGTGCTCGCTGTCGTGCCCGCCTTCGGGGGGCCCCCGCGCGTCGTCGCCCCGTGCCCCGGAGGTGCCGCGCGCACGCTCGACTGGACAGCCGACGGCCGCGCCCTCCTCGTCGGCGGCGACGAAGCGGGGACGGCGCTGGGGCTCTCGCTCGTCGACCTAGCCAGCGGCGAGACGCGCGCGCTCGACTACGACCGCCCGCCGGGCGCTGTGGACGACACGCCCCGCGCCTCGCCCGATGGCCGCCGCGTCCTCTTCCTCCGGGCTGCCGGGGCGCAGTCCGTTACCCTCTCGGTCCTCGACCTCGAAACGGGCTCCGTGACGCCGCTGGCGACGGGAACGCAGATGATGGCCGGGCACGACTGGCTCTCGGCGGGCGGGGCCGTCTACGCGCTCGCCCAAGCCAGCCGCTCCAGCCTCTGGCGGCTCGCTACGACCGACGGCACGGCCGACCCGGCACTGCTTGCGGTGGAAGACCCCGGCGTCTTTCCCGACGTGGCCGGCGGCCGCCTCGTCTTCGAGCGGTGGCGCGTCGAGGCCGACCTGTTCGCGCTCGACCTCGCGCGCCCGCCAGGACCCGACAGCCTCGCCGACCTCGTCCCGTTCGCGCCGTCGACGGCCTTTGACGCGCACCCGCAGATCTCGCCGGACGGCCGCCGCGTGGCGTTCGTCTCCGAGCGCTCCGGCACGCCGCAGGTCTGGGTCGCCGAGCGCGACGGCTCCCGCCCCCGCGCGGTCACCGACCTCCCCGGCGTCGTGGGCGCTGCGCGGTGGTCGCCGGACGGAACGCGGCTCGCGTTTGCCACGCGAGGCGGTGCCGACGCCGACGTGTACGTGATCGACGGGCTCGGCGAACCGCCTCGCCGCCTGGCCTCGCCGGGGTGGAACGAGGCCGAGCCCGCCTGGTCCGCCGACGGGGCATGGCTCTACGTCGCCTCCGACCGCTCCGGCCAGACGGAGGTGTGGCGCCTCCCCGCCGGAGGGGGCGAGGGTACGCAGTTGACCTTTAGCGGAGCAAAGACACCCCAGCCGTCGCCGACGGGCGGGCAGCTCTACACGATGCGGCCCGGCCGCCCGGGGCTGTGGCAGCGGACGGGCGAAGACGGCGAGGACGAGGTCCTCCTCCCGGACCTCGACCCACGGTACGTCTATAACTGGGCACCAGCAGCGGATGGGGTCGTCTTTGCGCACCGCCGGCCTGGTTGGAGCCACGAGACGCTGGAGTCTAGCGCGTCGCCGGAGCGCCCGCTCGTCGTGCTGCCGCGCGGGGGTGTCGTCTTCACCCTCGCCCTTTCGCCGGAGGGAACGTCCGCCGTCGTCTCGCGGATCGGTGAGCGCGAGGTAGACCTCGCCGCCGCGACGCTTCCCGACGCCCGGTAGCTGCGCCTCGGCGAAGCCTTGGGGCTTCCTCAGCCCGCTCTCAGGGCCTCGCATCGGGCCGCAGGCTTTCTTGCGGAGCCTGCTCGCTTCCGCAGGCACAACGTCCCCAGCTATCCGGTCTGCACCATGCTCCGACTCGCTACGCTCGCTGCGCTCGTTGCGGCGCTCGCGCTCCCCACCGCCGCGCAGGACGCAACCGCCGCGCAGGACGCACCGACGTACTCGCTTACCCTGGTCACCGACAACGACGCAGGCGGCAACGCCAACGTCGTCACCGACGACGGCTTGGTCGGCGGATCGATTGCGCTCTTCGACGCCGACGGGCCCCTCGACCCCTCCGAGGCCTACCTCTGGCAGGACGGCCAGATCATCTGGCAAGGCTCGCTCGGGCCGAGCAGTGCCGGCGTGGCCGACATCAACGCGGCGGGCGACGTAGCCGGCGTGGCCGCCGAGGCCGGCGACGGCTTCAACGGCGAGTTCCGCGCGTTCTTCCGCGCCGACGGCGGCGAGCCCGTCGGGATGCCTGGGCTCCCGCTCCAGGAGGGCTTCGACCTCGTCTCGTCGAGCTTCGACCTCAACGACGCCGGCCTCGTCGTCGGCAACGCGCGTACCGACGACCCGGCGTGGGAGGGGGGCTCATTCAACGCCTACCACGCGGTCGTATGGACGCCGAGCAGCGAGGGCACTTACGCCGTCACCGACCTCGGGACGATCGGCGGCGGGTTCAGCCGGGCCGTCGGGATCAACAACGCCGGGGTCATCGCCGGGGCGGCGGTCCCCGCCGAGGGCGACGACATTATCCGCGCCGTGCGCTGGCTCCCCAACGGCGACGGGACGTACACCATCGAGGACCTCGGCGTGGTCTCCCCCGGCGACACCTTCTCCGAGGCCAAGGAGATCAACGAGAAAGGGCAGATCATGGGCGAGCGGTTCGGGCCAGGTGACGAACTCACCCCGGTCATCTGGGAGCCCGACGGCACCGCGCGGCGCTACACCAATCCGGACGGTATCCTCGGATGCACAGCCGAGGACTTCAACGAGGCCGCGTGGGTCGTCGGGCAGTGCAATGACCTCAATGATCCGAACCGCATCCAGGCCTCGGTGTGGATCGACGAAACGCTCTTTTTGCTCCGTGACCTCGTCGACGACTCGGCCGACGGGTGGACATTCCAGCGCGCCGTCGGGATCAACAACCTCGGATGGATCGTCGGCGTCGGGCAGCGCGCGGGGTTTTTCGACAGCGAGGGGCGGCCCGAGAACTTCGGTTTCCTCCTCAAGCCCGCCGAGCCGGTGGCGAGCGAGCCTGGGACTCAGGACGGCGCGCTCGCCTTCACTGCGGCACCGAATCCTCTCGGCCGCTCCGGTACGCGCCTGTCGTTTACGCTCCCCGATGCGCGCGATGCGTCGGTCGAGGTGTTCGACGTGCAGGGCCGCCGCGTTCGGTCGCTGGAGGCCGGAGCGCTCGCCGCCGGGTCACACACGCTGGGGTGGGACGGACGCGACGGCGCGGGGCGCCTGCTGCCGAGCGGGGTCTACCTGGTCCGGCTCCGGGCCGGGGACGAGACCCTTACGTCTCGGGTGACGGTGCTCCGCTGAATCCCCGAGCCACTTGCAGGTCAGCCCTCGCCGATACGCTCGGCGAGGGCCTCTTCCTGGACCTGGGCGAGCGGCTCCAACGGCGGGCGCACGTTCCGCCAGCGGGCGTCGCCCGTGCGCCGGGCAAGCAGCGCCTTCATCGCTGGAATCGGCGGGTACGCCTGGACGGCGAGGCGGACCCGCCGCACGTCTTCGAACGCGGTGTCCGCTGCTCCGGGATCGTCGTGGACCAGACGAGCCAGGCGGACGAGCGCGGGCGCGTTGACGTTGGCTGTTGCCGTGATGCAACCGGGGCTGCCCACTGCAAGGGCTTGCGGCAGCAGCAACTCGGTGCCGGGATAGACCGTCAGCCCGCCGATCTCCAGGAGGGCCGAGGTGTTCGCCCCGTCACCCGACGAGTCTTTGATCCCGACGACCGTTTCGGGAAACGCTTCGCGCAGCCGCCGGACGAGCGGGACCGACAGCCCGACGCCCGCCACCTGCGGGATGTGGTAGAGCACCACACGCAGCGCTGGGTGACCGACCGTTTCGACGAGCCGAGCGAAGTAGGCAAACAGGCCCTCGTCCGAGACCGACTTGAAGTAGAACGGCGGCAGCACGAGCACGCCGGCACAGCCTAGCTCCGCCGCGTGCCGGGTGAGGTAGACCGTATCGGGCAGACTCGTCAGCCCGGTGCCCGGGATCAGTCTGCTCGCGGGAACGCCGGCCGCCACGAGCCGGTCGAGCACACGCATCCGCTCCTCCAGCCCCACTGACGCCGCCTCGCCCGTCGTCCCGAACGGGATCAGTCCCGCGCACCCTTGCGCCAGCAGATGCTCCGCGTGCGCGACGTACAGCGCCTCGGCAATGCGCCCGTCGTCCTCGAACGGTGTGAGGTTCGGCGCGAGGATGCCAGACGGAAGGACGCTCCCGCCCATGCTACAGCGAGAACGACTCGCCGCAGGCGCAGGTGCGGGACGCCTGCGGGTTGTGGAAGTGGAAGCCCTGGCCCTCCAGCCCGTCCGAGAAGTCGAGCGTCGTGCCGTCGAGGTAGAGGAAGCTCTTGCGGTCCATCACCACCCGCAGCGGCTCCTCGCCGACGACCTGGTCGGTCTCGCCAAAGGTCGTGTCCCAGCCGAGGTCGTAGGTCAGCCCCGAGCAGCCGCCCGAGACGACGGCGACGCGGAGGAACTGCTCACCGCCGACGCCCTCGCGCTCGGCGATCTCGTGGAGCCGGCTGGCGGCGGAGTCGGTGATCGTGATGCCTTCCATCGCAAGATCAGGCTGGTGCTGAGTCGGGAGGTGTCCGCCGGCGCGGGGACCCTACAGGATACGTCTGAAGTTCCACGCTTCGTGCCCTTCCCCGCCGCAGCGCGCGGCTTGAGGAGAACTTAACAGGGGCCGGGCAACCCTTTGGAGCGCGCAGCATACCATCGTTCCGAGAGGCAAGTTTCCCACACGACCTGCTCTTAGCGCTAACCGACTATGCCGACGTACACCGAGCATGACCTAATCGCCGACATCGAGAAAGAGGAAGGCGGTTACAAGTATGGTTTCGTCACCGAGACCGACGCCGACACGATCCCGGAGGGCCTCAGCGAAGACGTGGTCCGCCTGATCTCTGAGAAGAAGGGCGAACCCGAGTGGATGCTCGAGTGGCGCCTCAAAGCCTACCGCCACGTTCTGAAGCTCCTCGAAGACGACGCCCACTACCCCCGCTGGGCCCACCTCGACTACACCGAGCCGGACTTCCAGGCGATCTCCTACTACTCCGCCCCCGGCAAGAAGCCGAAGTACAACTCGCTCGACGAGGTCGACCCCGAACTCCTGGAGACCTTCGAGCGGCTCGGCATCTCGCTCGTGGAGCAGAAGCGGCTCGTCGGGATCGAAGAAGAGACCGTGCCGGTTGCGGTCGACGTGGTGATGGACTCCGTCTCGGTCGCGACGACGTTCAAGGAAGAACTCGCCCGGCAGGGGATCATCTTCTGCTCGCTCGGCGAGGCCATCGCGGACCACCCCGAGCTCGTGCAGGAGTACCTCGGGTCGGTCGTGCCGTACACGGACAACTTCTACGCCGCGCTCAACTCGGCCGTCTTCTCGGACGGCTCGTTCTGCTACATCCCGAAGGGCGTCCGCTGCCCGATGGAGCTCTCGACCTACTTCCGCATCAACGAGGCCGGGACGGGCCAGTTCGAGCGGACCCTCATCATCTGCGAGGACGGTGGCTACGTCTCCTACCTCGAAGGCTGCACGGCCCCGATGCGCGACGAGAACCAGCTCCACGCGGCCGTCGTCGAGATCGTCGCCAAGCCCGACGCGGAGGTCAAGTACTCGACGATTCAGAACTGGTACCCGGGCGACGAGGACGGCGTCGGCGGCATCTACAACTTCGTCACCAAGCGCGGCATCTGCGAGGACCGCGCCAAGATCAGTTGGACTCAGCTCGAGACCGGCTCGGCGGTGACGTGGAAGTACCCGAGTGTGATTCTCAAGGGCGACGACTCCGTCGGCGAGTTCTACTCGGTGGCCTTCACGAAGGGCGCGCAGCAGGCCGACACGGGGACCAAGATGATCCACCTCGGCAAGCGCACCAAGAGCACGATCATCTCGAAGGGCGTCTCGGCCGGGACCTCGAACAACTCGTACCGCGGCCTCGTCAAGATCAACAAGAAGGCCGAGGGCGCGCGCAACTTCTCGCAGTGCGACTCCCTCCTCTTGGGCGACCAGTGCGGCGCGCACACCTTCCCCTACATCGAGATCAACAACTCGACGGCGAAGGTAGAGCACGAGGCGACGACCTCGAAGGTGGGCGAGGACCAGATGTTCTACTGCCAGCAGCGTGGCATCTCGGAGCAGGACGCGCTCAACCTCATCGTCAACGGCTTCGCCAAGCAGATCCTGGCCAAGCTCCCGATGGAGTTCGCCGTCGAGGCCCAGAAGCTCCTCTCGATCCAACTCGAAGGGTCGGTCGGCTAACCCCGCAGCGATGTCGCCGCTTGGTCCAACGTGCGGCCAGCCCCACCGTACGGGCGACCACATGGGGTCGCCCCTACGATCAATCGCCTTTAACTCCGTCTCTGAATCCCAACCGCCATGCTCGAGATCACGAACCTGCATGCCTCGATTGAGGACAACGAAATCCTCAAGGGCCTGACCCTGACGGTCAACCCCGGCGAGGTCCACGCCATCATGGGGCCGAACGGCTCCGGCAAGTCCACGCTCGCCAATGTCCTCGCCGGGCGCGACGAGTACGAGATCACCGACGGCTCGGTGACCTACAACGGGCAGGACCTCCTGGAGATGGACCCCCGAGGAGCGCGCCCGCGACGGCGTCTTCCTCGCCTTCCAGTACCCGGTCGAGCTCCCCGGCGTGAGCACGATGCAGTTCCTCCGCACGGCCGTGGGCGCGATGCGCGAGCACCGGGGCGAGGAGGAGATGAACGTCGCCGCCTTCATGAAGCTCATGCGCGAGAAGGCCGACTTCGTCAACCTCGACCACCGGCTCATGCAGCGCTCGGTCAACGAGGGGTTCTCGGGCGGCGAGAAGAAGCGCGCCGAGATCTTCCAGATGGCCATGCTCGACCCGAAGCTCGCCATCCTCGACGAGACCGACTCCGGCCTCGACATCGACGCGCTCAAGATCGTGAGCGAGGGCGTGAACAAGCTCCGCGGCGAGGACCGGGCGTTCGTGCTCATCACCCACTACCAGCGCCTCCTGAACTACATCGTGCCCGACGTGGTCCACATCCTGATGAACGGCCGCATCGTGAAGTCCGGCGGCAAGGAGCTGGCTCAGGAGCTCGAGGCCAAGGGCTACGACTGGATCCGCGAGCACGCCGAGGACGCCGTCGCCGCGTAAATAATTTCGTACGGGCAGGTTTGAAATCTGCCCCTACCGCGAACGACCGACCGCCGCACCCGCCATGATCGACACGCTGGAACCCACTCCCACTTTGGAAAAAGACTTCACCTTCACCGAGCGCATCGCTGCGGCGCACGAGCACGCGGCGCTGCACACCAACGGCCACCCCGAAGCCTTCCGCGACCTCCGCGAGCGTGCCCGCGCGGCGTTCGACGCCCTGGGCATTCCGGGCCGCAAGGACGAGGCCTGGAAGTACACCAACATCGAGCGGGCGCTCCGGCACGACTACGCGCTCCTCGACCCGGACGCCGCAGCGGTCAGCGCCGAAGACGTAGCCGACCTCCGCATCGAAGGCCTCGACGCGAGCACGCTCGTCGTCGTCAACGGCGTCGTGGACCTCGGGCTCTCCGACCTCGGCGCGTTGCCGGACGGCGTGACGGTCGGCAGCCTCCGCGAGGCGGGCGAGAGCGTGCATGCGCAGGCCGTGCAGCGCGCCTTCGGGCAGTACGCGAACGCCGAGGAGGACGCTTTCATCGCGCTCAACACCTCGTTCGAACTCGACGGCGTCTTCCTCCAGGTCGAGCGCGGCGTGACGGTCGAGCGGCCGGTCCAGATTATCCACGTCACCGACGCCGACCGCGACGCGTTCGTGCAGACGCGCAACCTCTACCTGTTCGGCGAGAACTGCGAGGCGCTCGTCGTCGAGACCTACCACTCGGCGGGCGGGGCCAAGACGTTCGGCAACCGGGTCTCGGAGATCGTCGTCGAGCGCGAGGCGCGCGCGAGCGTGCTCCAGCTCCAGACCGAGGGCGCGGACGCCTCGCAGGTCAACACGCTCCAGGTCTACCAGGAGGAGAAGAGCTACTTCGCCGCGCACACCTATACGCTCGGCGGCGCGCTCGTGCGCAACAACATCAACGCCGTTCCCAACGGCGAGCACTGCGAGACCCACCTCTACGGCCTCTACATCCTCGACGGCCAGCAGCACGTCGACAACCACACGCTCGTCGACCACGCCAAGCCGAACTGCTTCTCGAACGAACTCTACCGCGGGATCGTCGACGACCGCTCGACGGGCGTCTTCAACGGCAAGGTCTTCGTCCGGCGCGATGCGCAGCAGACGAACGCCTACCAGTCCAGCCAGGGCGTGGTGCTGAGCGACAGCGCGAGCCACCACTCGAAGCCCGAGCTCGAGATCTACGCCGACGACGTGAAGTGCTCGCACGGCTCGACGACCGGCGAGGTGGAGCCGGAGCACGTCTTCTACCTCCGCAGCCGGGGCCTGAGCGAGCAGCAGGCGAAGTCCCTCCTGCTCTACGCCTTCGCGCACGACATCGTCACCGAGCTCCCGCACGAGGCGCTCCGCACCTACCTCGACGACCTCATCGAGGTCCGCCTCAACGCACAACTGTTGAGGGATTGAGGGATTGGAGAATTGAGGGATCGGTCCCTGGTCCGTCCCACTCTCCCATCCCCCGGTCATTCAATCCCCCGATACAATGGATCCTTTCGAACCGCTCGACTCGCCGCTCGACCGCGAGCAGGACTTCGGCCCCATCGGGGCGCAGGTCGTGGAGGTGCTCAAGGGCATCTACGACCCCGAAATTCCGGTGCCGATCTGGGACCTCGGGCTGATCTACCTCATCGACGTGGACGACAGCAACGAGGTCTACATCAAGATGACGCTTACGGCCCCGAACTGCCCCGCCGCCGAGAGTATGCCCGCCGAGGTGCAGGAGAAGGTCTCCCACATCCCCGAGGTGCGCGGCTGCAAGGTGGACATCACCTTCGCCCCGCCCTACCACCCGGACTACATGACCCCCGAGGCGAAGATGACGCTAGGGTTCATGTAATTGAGGGGATGAGGGACCGGAGGATTGAGGGAGTGATCGCCGGTACTCCTCGCTCTTCCGATCCTCCAATCATTCAATCCTCCGATGCCAAGCCTCCCGCTTTCACCTTCTGAGGTCCCGCTCCTCGATGTGCCCGAGGGCGAGCGCCCGTGCTACCTCGACTCGGCGGCGACCTCGCTCAAGCCGAAGGCGGTCGTGGACCGGATCGCCCGGTTCTACGCCTTCGAGAACGCCCCTGTCCACCGGGGCGTCTACGAGCTGAGCGCGAGGGCGACGGATCTCTACGAACAGGCGCGGCGGACGGTCGGTGCGTTCGTCGGCGCGAGCGCGGAGTCGGTCGTCTTTACGCGGGGGACGACGGAGGGGCTGAACCTCGTGGCGCGGTCGTGGGGCGAGGAGCGGGTCGGGCCGGGCGACGAGATCCTGCTCTCGCCGCAAGAGCACCACTCGAACTTCCTCCCGTGGCAGGAACTGGCGAAGCGGACGGGTGCCACGCTGGGCTTCCTCCCGCTCCAGGCCGACGGCACGATTGACGCCGACGCCTCACTCGACCTCATCGGCCCAGCGACGAAGCTCGTGGCGATGACCCACGTCTCGAACGTGCTGGGTATCGAAAACCCGGTGCGCGAGGTCTTCGCCGCCGCGCAGTCGGTCGGGGCCCTCACGGTGCTCGACGGCGCGCAGAGCGTCCCGACGCGGCCCGTGGACCTGGCCGACCTCCACTGCGACGCGCTCACCTTCGGTGCCCACAAAATGCTCGGCCCGACCGGCATCGGCGCGCTCGTGGCCCGGCCCGAGGTGTTGGAGGCGATGACGGTCTATCAGACCGGGGGCGGGATGATCCGCACGGTCGCGGTCGAGGGCTCGGACTACCTCGACGGGTACCTGCGCTTCGAGGCGGGGACGCCGCACGCGGCCGGGGCCGTCGGCTTTGCGGCGGCGTGCGACTACCTCACCAGCCTGAGCTACGAAGACGAGACCGGGATGGCGGCCGTGGCAGCCTACGAGCGCGCCTGGGGACGGTACGCGACCCGCCAGATCCGAGCGATCCCGGGGGTCCGCCTCATCGGGCCGCCTGGCGAGCACGAGGCCGAGGGCGGGATCGTCGCGCTCCAGCTGGAGGGGCTCCACCCGCATGACCTCGCGGTGCTCCTCGACGCGCAGGGCGTGATGTGCCGCGCCGGTCACCACTGCACGATGCCGCTCCACGCCCACCTCGCCGGGGGCGGTGCCTACCCCGCGACCTCGCTCAGGGCGAGTGCCTACGTCTATAACCCCCTCGCCGACGCCGACCGGCTCGCCGAGGCGCTCCAGGTCGCGCATGAGACACTCACGCGGCGGCGCACGGTCTCAGCCGGTTGACGGGGCAGCACTCCGGGGCTTCTGCGGATAGTCCCGGCCTGGACCCGTTACGCTGACTTGGCCTGAACAGGGTCTGTCTGGGCTGGCATAGACTCTGCCCGCTCCGGTCCATCGACCTGTTTCATCCTGCGCCTTGCCTTCATGGGCCACGTACCCGCGACGTCTTCCCTCACTTCCCCCGAGCGAATCCTCGAACGGGCGATCCGCAACCCGTCCTCGACCGTCTGGCTCGGGCCGGTCCGCGTCATCACGCCGCGCTTCGAGGAGGCCCTGGACTTTTACTCCGGCACGCTCGGTCTCTCGCTCCGGACCGTCGAGCGCCACCCGCTCCACATTGACCGGCTCCGCGCCGTGCTGATCGACGCCGAGGGGCGCGACATGATCGAACTCGTCGAGACGCCGGGCGACGCCGCGCGCACGAGCGAGTCGGTCAGCCAGCTCAGCTTCCGGCTGCCGAAGCGCTCCTGGCACGCCCTCCGCGCCCGGCTCAACACCCAGGCCGTCGGCTACACCGAGCGGCACGACACGCTGATCCTCCACGACCCCGACGGTCTCCGCCTCAAAGTCACCGGCTGCGACTGAGCCTGCTGCTCATTCGTCGTTCGTCACTCGTCGCTCGCACCTCCCCTCACCAGCTTCCCGACGCGCCGCCCCCGCCGGAGGAGCCGCCGCCCCCGCTGAACCCGCCGCCGGACGCCCCCCCGCTACTGCTCGACCGGCCGCCGACGCTGAACGACAGCCCGCCGATGCTCACCTTCGTCTTCAAGCCCTTCTTCGTCCGCTCGCGAACCTCCTCGCGCTTGGCCCGCCACGTCGGCGACCGACTCATATAGATGTCCGCCGCGAGCCAGAGCACCAGAAACGTCGGCCCTACGGCGAACCCGTAGGGCATCGGGAAGACGAAGATGCTGCCAACCCCGATGAAGGCGAGGAAGAACAGGAAGGTGAAATACCGCACGCACCCCGGCGTGAACAGCGTCATCGTCGCAATCCCCGCCGGGATCAGGACGTGCGTAAAGCCGAAGATGAGGCGGACGAACCAGGGAATGTCCTCGCTGCCTCCACCGCCGTCGGCCGGCTCGTAGGTACCCTCAATCGTGCCGAGGATGGAGGTGACCCCGGCGAGCGTGCCGCCGTCGTAGTCGCCGCTGCGGAAGGCCGGGACGAAGTCGCCGCGGATGATCCGGCCCGCCTGCGCGTCGGTCAGGTCGCCCTCCAGCCCGTAGCCGACCTCGATCCGCATTTCGCGGTCGTCGCGGGCGATGAGGACGAGGACGCCGTTGTCGAGGTCGGCCTGCCCGAGGCCCCAGGTGTTGAAGACCTCGTCCGCCAGGCGCTCGACCGACTCGCCTTCCAGCGACGGGATCGTCAACACGACGACCTGGTTGCTCGTGGCCTCCTCGTGCGCTTCGAGCTGGTCGGCGAGGGCCTGCTCGGTGGCAGCGTCGAGCACCTCGGCGCGGTCCACGACGCGCCCGGTAAGGGCCGGCACCGCCGGCTGCGCGTGGGCGGCGCAGGCGGCGAGCAGCACGAGGATGGGCAGGCGGCGCATCGGTTCACGCTGGCGTGTGACCCGGATACGACCCGAGGACGCGCACGGAGTCGTTCAGCGCCCCGAGGTCAACGAGGGCGGAGGCCAGCGGCTCGGCCTCGGCGTCGCCCTCGATGTCGACCAGGTAGCGGTACGCGCCCGGCTGACCGGGGCGCGGGCGCGAGACCACGTTGTAGACTGCGAGCCGGCGGCCGACGAACGCGGTCAGGCTGCGGAAGAGCGCGTTCGGCACCTCGGTCTTCGGGGTGAGGACGAGCGTCGTCTTGGTAGCCGGACCGCCCGGCGCGGTGCCCGCCGGGGCGATCAGCCAGGCGCGGGCCGCGCTACCGTCCGCCGGCTCCCACCGCTCGCCGACGATGCGGACGGCCTCGGTCTCCAGCAGCGCGTCCAGCACCCCGATGTCGCTCCCCGCCATGCCGTCTTCCACGGTGACCATCCCGCGCTCGGCCTCGCCCGACGCGAGGGTATCGATCACCCGCTCCCCACGGGTGAGGGCGAGCAGGTCGGCTTCGGGCGCGAGCGCGAGCGCGGCGGCTTTGGCACCAGGCGTTCCGTCGAAGGCGAGCGTCATCACATCTGCTCCGGTGCGGTGATGCCGAGCACGTCGAGGCCGCCCGCGAGCGTGATCCGGGCTGCCCGCGCGAGGGCGAGGCGGGCCGCCGCGAGGTCCGGCGCTTCGCCGACGATGTGGCAGTCGCGGTAGAACGCGTTGAAGGCGGTCGCCACGTCGCGGAGGTAGGTCGCCAGGCGGTGCGGCTCGTAGCGGGCGGCGGCGTCCGCGATGCGCTCGGGCAGGCGGAGGAGCTCTTTCATCAGCGCCGTCTCGCTCTCGTGCGCGAGGAGGCTCCAGTCCGGCGTGTCGGTGACCGCGACGCCGGTCTCCTCGGCCTTGCGCTCAATCGAGCGGATGCGGGCGTGGGCGTACTGGAGGTAGAACACCGGGTTTTTCTCGCCCGCCTCCTTCGCCAGGTCGAGGTCGAAGTTGAGGTGCGTGCCGGGGCTGAGCATGAGGAAGAAGAACCGCACCACGTCCGGCCCGACCTCGTCGATGAGGTCGTCGAGCGTGACGAAAGTCGCCTTCCGCGTGCTCATCTTGACCGGCGTCCCGCCGCGGACGAGCGTCACGAACTGGTAGACGACGACGTCGATCTTGGAGGCGTCGCCGCCGAGGGCCTCGACGCCGCGGAGCACGTCGGGGTAGGTGGCGATGTGGTCGGCCCCGAAGATGTCCACGACCCGGTCGAAGCCGCGCCGTCCGTTTACCGGACGGGAGAGCTTGTCGAGGTGGTAGGCGATGTCGGGCAGCCGGTAGGTCGGCTCGCCGGACGACTTGACGAGGACGGTGTCGACGGGCTGGTCCTCGCCGTCTTCGTTCGTCACCGTCTTGCCGAGCGCGCCCGTCTTGAACCAGATGGCTCCATCTTTGTCGTAGGCGAGGTCCTGCTCGCGGAGGTTCGCCACGGCCTCCCAGACGGCGTCGTTGTCGTAGAGCGAGCGCTCGTTGAAGTGCTCGTCCATCTCGACCCCGAGCCGCTTCAGCGTCGCCTCGATGTCGGCGAAGATGGCGGTCTGCGCGGCCTGCTGGAACGGGCCGGTATCGTCGGAGCGGACGGCCTCCATCAGCCCGTTGCCATGCTCGTCCACGAGGTCCTGGGCGATGTCGATGATGTAGGCACCCCGGTAGCCGTCATCGGGAAACCGCTCCGGGACGAGGGTGCCGTCGTCGAGGGTCTTGGTCGGCGTGTCGGGATTGGCGAGCGCTTCGTAGCGGGCGCGGACGCTCTCGCCGAGGACGCGCATCTGGCGGCCGGCGTCGTTGAAGTAGTACTCCCGCGTGACCGTGTAGCCCGACCAGTCGAGGAGGTTGGCGACGGTGTCGCCGAGGACGGCGTTGCGCCCGTGCCCGACCGTCAGCGGCCCGGTCGGATTCGCCGAGACGTACTCGACAATCGCCGTCTGCCCGGTCGGCTCGGCGCGGCCGTAATCGATGCCCTGCTGCAAGAGGTCCGCGATGCCGCTCGTGAGGTAGGCGTCGGCGAAGCGGAAGTTGATGAACCCCGGCCCGGCGATCTCGACGGCGGCCACGCGCTCGGGGTCGAGATCGAGACCGGCAACGAGCGCCTCGGCGATCTGCCGAGGGGCGCGGCGGAGCGGGCGGGCGAGCTGCATCGCGGCGTTCGTGGCGAGGTCGCCGTGCTCCGGCTGCGCGGGCGTCTGGAACTCGACCTCGAACGCCGCCGGGTCGAAGTCGTCGGGCAGGTCCGGGAGACCCGCCAGGGCCGCGCGGACAAGCTGGGTGAGATACTCGGTCATGAGACGTCGGGACAAACAAGGACTCAGTCCTCTGGCAAGTTGAGACTGCCACGCTTCCTAACTTTGTCATCCCGGACCCCGATCCGGGATCTGAGACGAGGCTTGGAGATCCTGAACGCGAAGCCTCCCTGCAGGGAACCAAGTTCAGGATGACATACCTGTCTAAAGTGAGCTTGCCGAGCAGTCTCTCAAATGATAGGCACCGGCGTCCGGGCGATGGGGGCCGCCTCCCGAGGCCGGCACGCAGGTTTCAATGAATTCGCTGCCGCCGCGCGGGGCTCGGATGTAGATTACCGCTCTCGTCACCTCGCTGCTGCCATGCGCCTCTTCGCCTTCCTCCTCCTCGCCCTCGTCCTCGCCGGCTGCGGTTCGACCTCCTCGCCTCGCGTCGGCGGCGGCGGCGTGCCAGCCTCCGAGCCACCGCCTGACCCCGCGCCCCCTGCCGACGCCGCGAGCAGCGCCGATGTGCTCATCGGGAGCGTCTCGATCACCGGCGAGTGGACCGCGGTCGGGGCCCTAGACGAGCCCGACGCCGACACCGACCTGCGGAGCGGGATGCTGGTCCGGCGGCTGACCGTTGAGCGCGGCGGGGCCGCCATCCTCTCCGGCGAGGACCGCCGGGCGGGCACCCAGCCGGAATACTACGACGGCCAAGTCACCGGCAACGCCCTCACCTTCGACGACCTGCCGGGCGAAGCCACGCTGGAGATCCGCAGCGACGGCCGCCTCGTCTTCACCGACCCGCGCGGGCGGCGGACGGTCTACGAGCGCGAGTAGGGGCTTGATTAGTCAAGCCCCTACGTTCAACCTCAAGACCTGTAGATCGAGAACTCGTCGCGGCGGGCGTAGAGGTTGACCGCCATCGCCACGAGGATCGTGTTGGCGAGCAGCGCCGAGCCGCCGTACGACACCAGCGGCAGCGGAATCCCGATCACCGGCACCACGCCGATCGTCATTCCGACGTTGATGATGACGTGGGTCAGGAAGATGCCGGCCACGCCCGCGGCGAAGACCTTGATGAAGGTGTGCGCCGCCCAGCTTCCGAGCGAAGCCAGCCGGATCAGCAGGTACCCGAAGAGCGCGAGCACGGTCATCGTCCCGAGGAACCCAAACTCCTCGCCGATCACGGTGAAGATGAAGTCCGTCGACTGCTCGGGGATGAACGCGAGCTGGGTCTGGGTGCCCTGCATGTAGCCCTTGCCGAGCAGCCCGCCCGAGCCAATCGCGGCCTTCGACTGGATGACGTGGTAGCCGGTCGTCGAGGCGAAGGCCTCGGGGTTGGTGAAGGCGATGATGCGGCTGACCTGGTGCGGCTTGAGGATCTGCGTCAGCCCGAGCCACGCTGCGATCCCGAAGACGCCGGTGAAGGCGAACGCCGCGGCGCTCCACCACTTGTCGCGCGTCGTGGCGAGGATGGCAGCGGTGAAGAGGAGCGCGAAGATCAGCACGTAGAGCGGGAAGGCCGCGTCGTTCTGGACGACGGCGAGGTAGCCCGCGACGGCCGGAGCCACCATGAGCGCCATCAGCGAGAGCGGGACGCCGCCCCAGAAGAGCACGAACGGAATCATCGCCAAGAAGATCAACGCCGTTCCGGTCTCGTTCTGCGCGATGATGATGACGACCGGGAGGAGGACGATCCCGACCGCGACGAGCGTGTAGCGGAGCCGCCCGGTGCGCGCCTGCTTCGAGGCCAGAAACTTCGCCACCGCCATCAGGGTGCCGATCTTCGCCAGTTCCGCCGTCTGCAGCCCGAACGGCCCGACGTACAGCCAGGCCTTCGCCCCGTTGACGACGCGCCCGAAGAGCAGCGTCGCCACCAGGAGCGCGATCACGACGGCGTAGGCCGGGTACGAGACCCGGTCCCAGAACCGCGCCGGGATCAGCAGGATCACGAAGAACGCCACCGCCGAGATCGCGAACCAGGTGAACTGCCGGTCGAAGTTGCGCTGCACCGAGTCCAGCAAGAACTCGGAGGCCGGGCCATGCGTGGCGCTGTAGATGGCCGTCAGGCCGACGGCCACGAGGCCCGACCACGCGAGCATCGTGCTCCAGTCGATGTTCTTGTACCAGGTGCGGTTCATGTGGATGCGTTCACGGTAGGGGCGCAGCATGCTGCGCCCCTACGGAAGATTACCTTTCCTCAACTGCGTTCTCGATGGGCTCGCTGCGCTGGGCGCGCGTGAACTCGACGAGGCCGGGGCGGCCGATCTCGCCGGTGAGGTACTGCTCGATCAGCAGGCTCGCAATCGGTGCCGCCGCTGTCGAGCCGTAGCCGGCGTTCTCGATGATCGCGGCGACCGCGATCTGGGGGTCGTCGGCCGGGGCGTAGGCGATGAAGACGGAGTGGTCCTCGCCGTGCGGGTTCTGGCTCGTCCCGGTCTTGCCCGCCACGGCGATCCCCTCGATCTGCGCGCGCCGCGCCGTACCGGCCTCGACGACGAGCTCCATCCCGCGCCGGACGATGTCGAGGTTCTCGTCCGAGATCGGGATCGACCGGGCGCTGTGCCTCGGCTCGACCCGCTCGCCGGTCTCGGTGTCGAGCTGGTGACCGACGAGGTGCGGCGTGACGAGGCGGCCGCCGTTGGCGATCGCGGCGGTCTGGCGGGCGAGTTGGAGCGGGGTGGTCCCCATGTTGCCCTGCCCGATGCCGAGGTTGATCGTCACGCCCGGCCCCCAGCCGTGCGGGAAGATGCGGTCGAAGTAGGACGAGTCCGGGATGAGGCCAGGGCGCTGGTCCGGGAAGTCGAGCGGGGCGAGCGTGCCGAAGCCGAAGCGCCGCGCCCAGTTGCTCCAGGTCGTGAGGTCGAGGCGCTTCCCGCCAATCCGGTCGTTCATCAGGCGGAAGTAGAACGTGTTGCACGAGACCTGGATCGAGCGCTTGACCGAGATGTTGCCGTGCGAGCCGCCGTGGCACTTGAAGAGCCGCCCGCCGAGGACGTAGCCGCCGCCGCAGTAGAGGTCGGTGTCCTCGGTAATCATCCCCTCCTCCAGGGCGACGGCCGCCATGAACGGCTTCCAGGTCGAGCCCGGCGGCTGGCTGCTCTGGGTGGCGCGGTTGAAGAGCGGCTTGGCCTCGTTGCGGTAGATGTAGTCGACGAAGTCCTGGCTGAGCCGCCCGGCGAACTTGGTCGGGTCGTAGTCCGGCGCGCTCGCCATGGCGATGATGCCGCCGTCCTGGGCGTCGAGGGCGACGACGCCGCCGCGCATGTTCACCATCAGGCTCTCGGCGAGGGCCTGGACTTTGGCGTCGAGCGTGAGGTGGAGCTCGTAGCCGCTCTGGGGGTCGATGTCCTCGGTCCCCTCCTCGAACGGCATCACCTCCATGCCGTGGACGTTGACGAGGACGAACTCGCGCCCCGGCCGCCCGCGGAGCACGGTCTCGTAGGACTCCTCGATCCCGGTCTGGCCGACGATGTCGCCGAGGCGGTAACCTTCCTGGCGGCGCTGCTCCAGTTGGCTGTCGGTGATCTCGCGGACGTAGCCGAGAGCGTGGCTCGCGCGGGCCTCGGTGTGGTAGCCGCGCTTCTGTGCGATCTCGAACCCGACGCCCGGCAGCCGCCAGCTCTCCTCCTTGACGCGGGCGAACGCCTGGAACGGGATGTCCTTGAGGAAGAGCGAGCTCTTGAACGAGGAGTAGTCGCGGATCTCGTCGTACTTCGCCTCGGCGAGCGAGTCCGGGACCCCGGCGAGGCGGGCGAGCAGGCCGAGCTTCTCGCGCTCGAAGTAGCGCGGCGCGAGCGTCAGCGAGTAGATCGGCTCGTTGTCGACGAGGAGGATGCCGTTGCGGTCGTAGATCAGCCCGCGCGCCGGGCCGACGACCTTCTGGTCGACGGAGTTGGCGAGGGCCTCGTCGCTGTACTGCCCCCGGTCGAGGAGTTGCATCTGCACGAGCCGGACCGAGAGCAGGCCCAGCAGGATCACGACGAGGCCGGAGAAGATGGCGAGCCGGAGGCCGCTCTTTTCCTGGACGGCGAGGAGGTCGGGTTTCATCGCGTGCACGCGCTGGTCGAGGGTCGAAGGGGAGAACGGGCGAGCGCCGCCGTTCGTCCGCAACGATAGCGACATTTAGAAACGGTGGGAGCAGCGTTCTCCCTTTAACGGTGAGGCGACGAGGACAGTCGGGGGGCAGGCGTTGAGGTGCGCCTCATGCAACGCTCTCAAGCTCCCGGCCTCTGTATTCGTCATCCCCGCCCGTTCGGCTGCGCTCAGGACAGGCTCCGGTGGGGACCCACAGGTGAAGCCAGCCGGTGGGCCCCGGATCGGGGTCCGGGATGACTCCGAGGGGCCGGAAGTCTTTGAGTGCGTTGTGGCAGGAGTTCAGGGCTTTGCTGGTCTTGCTCGAGGGAAGAGTCGGGCTTGCCGAACGCTCGGTTACACGCCACCAGTGCTGCGCGGATTCGTCTGTTACACATCTTTGACATTCCGGTGGGCACGTTCCCCAGTCTCTGTCCGTTGATTCCGTGACGAGGCCGACACCCGCCGGGCAATCCGCGCCGGCTCAGGGCCGGCTCTCCACCGGTCACCGCCTGCTGCTTCCCGTCCAGCGGCTTTGTCTGGTTCCCGAAGGACCCTAGCCCCATATTTAGGGTACATCGTTACTCACCAGCGCGGCCGCACCGGCCAGCCGTTCGCCTCGGAGGGCAGTTCTCGATCCCCTTTGTTACTCGCCGCCGCCTTGTGCCCGGCTACGCAGACACACCTTCGTTCCTGGTGCCGCACCGCGCGGCACCGCTGACTCCTGGCATTATGAACGCATCGGCCCTCCGACTCGCGGGTCTCCGGTCCCTCACGCTCTTCGCAGTCGCGCTCTTCCTCGCTGCGCCGGTGCAGCAGGCGGCGGCGCAGTACTTCGGCCGCAACAAGGTCCAGTACGACGACTTCGACTTCCGCGTGCTCGAGACCGAGCACTTCGACATCTACTACTACCCCGAGGAGGAGCAGGGCGTGCGCGACGCCGCCCGCATGGCCGAGCGCTGGTACACCCGCCTCTCGGCGATCCTCGACCACGAGTTCGACGAGCGCAAGGCGATCGTGCTCTACGCCGACGACGCGGACTTCCAGCAGACGAACGTCATCAGCGGCCAGATCGGGCAGGGCACGGGCGGCGTGACGGAGGGCTTCAAGCAGCGGATCGTGATGCCGCTCACCGGCTCGTACGAGGACACCGACCACGTCCTCGGGCACGAGCTCGTCCACCAGTTCCAGTACGACATGTCGCAGCGCGGCGGCACGTTCGCCAACTTCATCCGGCTGCCGCTGTGGATCGTCGAGGGCTTCGCCGAGTACCTCTCGGTCGGGCGCGAGGACGTGCACACGGCGATGTGGATGCGCGACGCCGTCCTCCGCGACGCCTTCCCGACGCTCGAGCAGCTCTCGCGCGACCCGCGCTACTTCCCCTACCGCTACGGCCAGGCGTTTTGGGCCTACGTCGGCGGCACCTACGGCGACGAGGGGGCCGTCAACCTCTTCAAGACCTCGCTCGCGATGCCGCTCGACTCGGCCATCGTGAGCGTGACGGGGCTGACGCCGGACTCGCTCGGCGCGCGCTGGGGACGGGCCGTGGCCGAGACCTACACGCCGTTCATGGCGAACAAGGAGGCCCCGCCCTACATCAACGAGAACCGCGTCGACATCGTGGAGCTTGAGGCTCGGCTCGACTCGCTCGGCGTGACGGCGATGGCGGGCCGCCGCCTCCTCGCCCGCGAACTCGACGGCGGCAACGTCAACGTCTCCCCGGTCGCCAGCCCGGACGGGCGCTACGTGGCCTACCTCTCCGACCAGGACCTGTTCGGGATCGACCTCTTCCTGGCCGACGCCCGCACCGGCGAGGTGCTCCGCAAGCTCGGCGACGTGTCGAGCGACGGGCACCTCGACGCGCTCCGGTTCATCAACTCGGCCGGGACGTGGAGCCCGGACGGGCAGAAGTTCGCCTTCGTCGTCTTCGTCGAGGGCGACAACGAGATCGCCGTCTTGGACGTGGAGACGCGCGAGATCGAGCGGCGCATCCGCGTGACCGACATCGGGGCGATCAAGGACCCGGTGTGGAGCCCGGACGGGCGGCAGATCGCGTTCACCGGCATCAAGGGCGGCCTCAGCGACCTCTACTTGGTCAACGTCGAGGGCGGGACGGCGCGGCAGCTCACCAACGACCGCTACATGGACCTCCAGCCCGCCTGGAGCCCCGACGGCCAGACGCTCGCCTTCGCCACCGACCGCGGGCCGGGGACCTCCTTCGACCGCATCGCCACGGCCGCGCCGCGCCTCGCGCTGTTCGACCTCGGGACGAGCGAGATCGAGCTGCTGTCGCTCTTCGAGGGGGCCAAGCACATCAACCCGCAGTTCAGCCCCGACGGCGAGAGTCTCTACTTCGTCGCCGACCAGGGCGGCTTCTCGAACGTCTACCGCACCGCGCTCGCCTCGGGCGAGGTCTTCCAGGTGACCGACGTCGCCACCGGCATCAGCGGCATCACCGACCTCTCGCCGACGCTGTCGGTGGCCGCGCAGTCTGGGACGGTGATGTTCTCCGTCTTCGAGGCGCAGAGCTACAACGTCTACACGCTCGACGCGGCCCAGGCGCAGGGCACGCCGCTGTCGGACGCCGCGCCGTCGGCTCCGGTCGAGGACGGGGGCGTGGCGATCGCCGGGCTGCTGCCGCCGGTGGACGCGCTCGGCCGGAGCAAGGTCGACGGCTACCTCGCCGACAAGACGACCGGCCTGCCGGGCACGCGCGACTTCCCCGACACGGCCTACAAGCCGAAGCTCGGGCTCGACTTCGTGACGCAGCCGACGGTCGGCGCGGGCTACGACCCGTTCTACGGCTTCGGCGTGGGCGGCGGGATCGCGATGCGCTTCTCCGACGTGCTCGGCAACAACATCGTCGGCGCCTCGATCCAGGCCAACGGGTCGTTCAAGGACATCGGCGGCCAGGTGTTCTACCTCAACCAGCGCCGCCGCCTCAACTGGGGCGGGTCCGCCTCGCACATCCCGTTCCTCCAGGTGCTCGGCGTCGGCGACGACCCGGACACGGGCTTCGATACGTTCTTCTTCCGCCGGATCTACCTTACGCAGGTGTCGGGGCTGGCGGCGTACCCGCTCTCGCAGACGCGCCGCCTGGAGGGCAACCTCGGTGTCCGCCGCATCGGCTACGACTACGAGTACAACGACATCGAGCGCGTTAGCGGCGGCTTCCGGCAGGGGGGCCGGCGCGGGATCGACGGCGCGGACATCGGCTTCCGCGACGACGCGCTCTACCTCGCCGAGGGCGGCGGGGCCTTCGTCGGCGACTACTCGTTCTTCGGGTTCACGTCGCCGGTGCGCGGCGGTCGCTACCGCTTCGGGCTGGACGGGACGGTCGGCTCGCTCAACTACCTGACGGCCACGGCCGACTACCGGCGCTACCTCTTCGCGCGGCCGTTCACGTTCGCTGCCCGCGTGCTCCACTACGGGCGCTACGGCTCGGACGCCAGCAGCGGCGAGCTCTTCCCGCTCTACCTCGGCTACGGCACGCTCGTGCGCGGCTACCGGTTTACCTCGCAGCAGGAGCGCGACCTAGACGGCTTCCTCCAGGACCGCCTCTTCGGCAGCAGCATCGGCGTGGCGAGCGCCGAGGTCCGCCTCCCGTTCTTCGGCACGAGCGAGTTCGGCCTCGTCAACTTCCCCTACCTCCCGACCGAGCTAACGCTCTTCGCCGATGCCGGGCTGGCCTGGGGCCAGACCCAGGACCGGTTCTTCGGGGTGGGCGGCGAACTCGGGCGGCCGTTCTCGGCAGCGAAGCCGGTCTACAGCGCCGGGGCCTCGGCCCGCGTCAACGTCCTCGGCGCGCTCATCCTGGAGGTCTACTACGCCGTCCCGTTCTCGCGCCAGGGCACGCCGACCGTCTGGGGCCTGAACTTCTCACCGGGCTGGTAGGGCCGGAGGACGGAAGACAGTAGACGGAGGACACACGAGCGCTATCTTCGGGCGATCCAACCGTCTTCCGTCTTCTGTCCTCGGTCTACCGATATCTCCGTCCGCTTCTCTTCCGGCTCGGCACCGAGACGGCGCATGGCGCGGCGATGCAGGGGGCGCGGCTGGCGGGAGTAGCTCCGGCGCTGCTCCGCCCCTTCCGAGTCGCGGACGCGGCGCTGGGGCAGCGGCTGTGGGGGTGCGAGTTCGCCAATCCCGTCGGGCTGGCGGCGGGGTTCGACAAGAACGCGGCGCTCGTCGGAGCCTGGGCGGCGCTCGGGTTTGGGTTTGCCGAGGTGGGCTCGGTGACGGCGCACCCGAGCGACGGCAACCCGACGCCGCGGGCGTTCCGGCTGCCCGAGGACCGCGCGCTCGTCAACCGGATGGGCCTGAACAACGAGGGGGCCGACGCCGTCGCCGCGCGGCTGCGCGCAGAGCGCAGGGCGCGGCCAGTTCCGCTCGGGATCAACCTCGCCAAGACGCACGACCCGTCGATCCTGGGCGATGCCGCGACCGAGGACTTCCTCCACAGCTTCCGCCGCCTCGCGCCGCTGGCGGAGTATGTCGCGCTCAACGTCTCGTGCCCTAACACGGCCGAGGGCAAGACCTTCGAGGAGCCGGCGGCCTTCGACGGGCTGCTGGGCGCGGTGATGGCGGAGCGCACAGCCCTCGGCCTCGCGGTGCCCGTCCTCGTCAAGCTCTCGCCCCCTGCCGACGTGGCATTCGACTCTGGACCCGTCGACACGCTCGTCGACATCGCGCTGGGCCACGGCGTGGCGGGCTTCGTGGCGACGAACACAGCGTCGGACCGCGCCGGACTGCGGACCGCCGCCGCCCGGCTGGAGGCGATGGGGCGCGGCGGCCTCAGCGGCCGGCCGCTTGCGGCGCGCTCGGTGGCGCTCGTCCGCCACCTCTACCGCCGGACCGAGGGCCGCCGCCCGATCATCGGCGTCGGCGGCGTGGACTCGCCCGAGGCTGCCTACCGGATGGTCCGCGCCGGGGCCTCGCTCGTCGAGGTCTACACCGGCTTGGTCTACGAGGGCCCAGGGCTGGTCGGCCGAATTAACCGAGGCCTCGTGCGGCTGCTGGAGACTGACGGCTTCGCCTCTGTCGGCGAGGCCGTGGGGACAGCAGCATGAGCGGCGAGTCCTCTAGGCGGGCGCAGCCGTGCTGCGCCCCTACACGGTTGGCGCGGAGCGCGGCGGCCTCGGTAGCTTCGCCTTCCGATCTCGCGCACCGTCCTCTGTCTCACCGTCCTCGGTCCCACCGTCCTCCGTCCCACCGTCCCGATGCGTGACCGACTGAAACAGGAATGGGCGCTGCTCCGCGAGCAGGTGGCCGGGATCGACCGGCAGGCGGCCGTCGTGCTCGTCGCGGCAGCGGCGCTCGTGATCCTGCACTCGCAGATCGGGAGCCGGGGGTTCTTCCGCGAGACCTTTGCTGAGACGGTCGCGCCGGAGCACCTGGGGCTGGGGTCGTGGGCGTGGCGGTTCGTGACGCAGGGCGTGCTTGGCTTCGTCGTTCCCGTCGCCCTCTTGGTGGTCTTCTTCAAGCGGAAGCCGTCCGAGATCGGCCTCGGGCTGGGCGACTGGCGGCTGGCGTCGCTGATCGGCGGGCTCTACGTGCCGGTCGTCGCGCTCGGGACGTGGGTGCTCTCGGCGGACCCGGCGTTTCAGTCGACCTACCCGCACCTCCGCACCGCGTCGGCGGACTGGCAGACGTTCGTGCTCTACGAGCTGCTCTACATCTTCTACTGGATCGGGTGGGAGTACCTGTGGCGGGGGTTCGTGCTCTTCGGGACGGCCCCGGCGTTCGGCTACCTCGCGGTCGTCGTGCAGACGGTGCCGTTTGCGATCCTCCACGTGGGCAAGCCGGCGGCCGAGGCGTACCTCTCGATCCTCGGCGGTCTCGCCCTCGGCGCGCTCGTGTGGCGGTGCCGGAGCTTCTGGATCGCCGTCCCGCTCCACGCCGTGCAGATGCTCCTGATCGACCTCTTCTGCACGCTCCGCCTCCGCACCGGCGCGAGCGGGATCGGGCCCGCGGCCTTCTTGGAGGCGCTGCGCGGACTTGGCAGCTAACAGCGGTTCGTTTGGAAAAGAGAGCGCGCCCCCCTATACTCGGTGTCAGGCTTCCTCTTCTCCCGAACGGTATCCGGTATGCGTGCTCTGCTCCTGCTCTTACTTCTCACCCTCGTCGCCCCTGCCTTTGCGCAGGACGGCCTCGTATCCTCCGCCGAGACGGACCGGAGGGCCTACCGCTACGGCGAGACCATCACGTTCCGCTACACGATCACCAACACGACCGACGAGCCGATCACGTTCGTCATTGGGTGCCCAAATATCCCGGCCAACATCGACTACGGGCCGCTGCCCGGAATTCAGCAGTGCGCCGCGGCTGAACTTCCTTTCACGTTCGCGCCGAACGCGTCGCGGACCTGGGTGTGGGAGATCGCGCCGAACGTCCACGGCGTGCCGGAGACGACGGGGCGGCAGACCATCCGCGCCTATTTCGGCTGGAACATGGAGCTAGTCCCGGCTGAGGCGTCGTTCCTCGCCCGTCGCTACCTCGGCGGCCAGTTGGACGTCTTCCTCGCCGATGGGGTCACGCTTGCCGACGTGCGGGACGTGGGACAAGCGCTGAACGCACGCGTCGTTGAAGAGAACTTCTACAGCTACCTCGTCGAGATATCAGGGACGACGCTCGGAGACGCCATCGCTACCTATGAGGATGATCCGCGCTTCGACGCACTCGAACCGAACTACACTATTTACCCCAACGGTTACCCTAACGGCAATAGCCAACCAATACCTTCGGACCCCATCTTGACGGCCGATGCGGCGACAGCATCCGCGTCGCCGGTCCTCGAAGCCGCCTACCCGAACCCGTTTGCGACCTCGACCTCGTTCGCGCTGACGGTTTCATCCGACGGCCGGGCGACGGTGGCGGTCTTCGACCTCCTCGGGCGCGAGGTCGCTACGCTCCACGACGGGCCGCTCGCGGCGGCGGAGCATCATTTCACCTTCCACGCCAGCGCGCTGCCTGCCGGGGTGTACGTCGTGCGCGCCACCGGCGAAGGCTTCGCCGAGACCCGCCGCGTGACGCTTGCCCGGTAGCGGGCCTACCGGAAGAACCGCTCGCCGCTGCGGCGGACCCGGCTCTGCAGGAGCGCGTCGAGGCTGAAGCGCCCGGCTCCGGTCAGGAGCAGCGTGAGCGAGAATGCGCCGTAGAGGAACGCCATCTCGCGCTCGCCGAAGGGGTCGCCGCCGTGTTGGAGGAAGAAGGCGACGCCCATCGTGAAGAGGAGGAAAAACGCCGCCGGCCGGGTCAGCAGCCCGACGGCGATCAAGAGGCCGCCAGCGAGTTCGGCGAGGCCGGCCGCCCAGGCAAAGAGACCTGGCAGCGGGAAGCCGAGGCCGGCCGTCAGCTCGACGAAGCCGGGAGCCGGCGGGACCTTGCCGAGGCCGTGCGCGAAGGCCATCGCGAGGCCCGCTGTGAGCCGGAGCACGAGCAGACCGGCGTCGGCCACGGCGTCCGCGCCCCCAGCCCCGCCGATCAGAAGGTGGTGGATGCGTTTCATCGGGCGAGAGGTGGTGGTGTGATGAGAGACGGGCCTCTGCACGCGGAACCGCCGCCGAGGTTCACTCGCCGAAAGCGCGGCCGCGGTGGGTGCTGGCACCGAGCAGAAACGGCGAGGGCGGGGACGCGTTGCGCTGCGTCCCTGCCCTCGCTGCGGTCTCCGGCGTCCTCTGCTCAGCGCACGACCGACAGGCGCTGCACGGCCAGCACGCCCTCGCCGCCGCGCAGCCGGAGCAGGTACACGCCCGCCGGCAGGTCCTGCGTCTCGACCGCGACCTCGTGCGCACCGGCAGTCTGCGGCCCGGCCTCGACCGTGTGGACGCGCCGCCCGAGGAGGTCAACGACCTCCAGCGTCACCACCTGCGCCGCGCCGAGCGTGTAGCGAGCGGTCGCCGTCCTGCTGGACGGATTCGGGAAGAGCGAGGTGAAGCCGGAGGCCAGCGGCGCAGCCTCGCCCTCGCCGGAAGTCGGGAAGGCGAAAGCAGGAGTGCCGTATTCGACCCCACCGATTTGGGCGTAGACTAAATTCGTCCCGAACAGATTTCCATCGCCTAGGTAGCGGGTCTGCCCGATGCCTGCGAAGTAGGTCGCGAACGCCCCGATGTTGCCTATCTCCTTCACCGTGCCTTGAAGGCTTGGCCCTTCGTCAAGACCGAACGTGCTGCCGTAGCGCCCCGACGTGAACCAGGCGGCCTCTGGTACCTCTGAACACGCTACTTCGTCCTGGAAGTTGAACGGAAGGTCGAACAGGCAAGGCGTGATGAGGCGCGGATCGTCCACCGGGTCGCCCTCCTCGGCGTAGCGCCGGGGGACCGGGTCGGAACAGGAGACCTCGCTGGTACCGTCGTCAACTTCGCAGGAGCGGATCAGGAAGTAGTCGACGCCCTCGATGCGTTCCGTGCCGACGACCTCTTGGCCAGTCTTGCACGTGAAGACACCGTTGCAGAATCCCTCGTACTCGTACTGCCACTGGTTGCCGACTTCAAGCGGGAAGTAGCGCCGCCAGTCGGTCGTGTCGGGGCAGACTTCGTCGTCTTCCAGGTCGGTCGGGTCGCACGAGGCGAAGGCGGGCGTGCCGACCTGCTCGCCGCCGACATGGGCATACACGAGTTTCGGTGCGTTGCCCTGTAGTTCGATGGGGAAGGCGGTCGCCCCGAGGCCCGCGTACAGCACCGCGCCTGTGCCGGGGAATTTGACGAAGTCCTTCTCCGTATCGCCGGACAGGACATCGGGCGGCACGGGCCTCGTTGCTCCGTATGCGCCGAAGACCGAGCTGAACGCCACGTCCCCGGTACCCGGGCCGGTACACGCGTAGCCCACGTTAAAGTCGGCGCTGAGTAGGCATGGGAGCTGGCGCCACCACACGTCGCCGCTCTCGGTGCGGCGGACGATCATGTCGTGCTCGTCGTCGTAGCGGAGCAGCACGGGTGCTTCGCAGACGGCAGCCCCGGCGGCGTTGTCGTCGCAGCGTTCGAGCGAAACGTAGGTCTCGCCGCCCGCCTCGGCCTCGCCGGTGATCGACCAGCTCCAGCGGTTCTCCGGCTCCTCGGTGAGGTCCTCGTAGTAGTGCCAGACGTTGCCGACCTCGAGGGGGAAGTAGCGCTTCCAGTCGGTGGTGTCGGCGCAGGCTTCCTCCGTGGCAGCCGGGTCGCAAGGCTGGGCGACGAGGGAGCCGGCGCAGAGCGTAAGCAGGAAAAAAGCGGTAACCAGTCGCATTGGCGGGTCTCCATATTCGTGTCGTTAGCTCCATAGATACGGACGCGCGTGCACTTCGGCAAGCGCGGGGGCTATTTTCTCCGCCATGCCCCTCGCCTCGCCCATCCTCCTCGGCATCGAATCCTCGTGCGACGACACGGCCGCAGCCGTCGTCGCGGGCGGCGCGTTGCAGTCGAGCATCGTGTCGAGCCAGGCCGTCCACGGACGATTCGGCGGGGTCGTGCCGGAGCTGGCGAGCCGGGCGCACCAGCGCCTCGTCGTGCCCGTCGTGGAGGCGGCACTCGGCGAGGCGGGCGTGGCCAAGCACGACCTCGACGCCGTCGCGGTGACGTATGGTCCTGGGCTAGCGGGGTCGCTCCTCGTCGGGCTGTCGTTTGCGAAGGCGCTCGCGCTCGGCCTCGGGATTCCGCTCGTCGGGGTGAACCACCTGGAGGGGCACCTCTACTCGGTCTTTATCGAGGAGCCGTACCCGCCGCTCCCCTACCTCTGCCTGACGGTCTCGGGCGGGCACACCCAACTCGTGCTCGTCCAGGACGGCTTTCGCCACGAGGTACTCGGGACGACGCGCGACGACGCGGCGGGCGAGGCCTTCGACAAGGTGGCGAAGATGCTCAGCCTCGGCTACCCCGGCGGGCCGGTGATCGACAAGCTGGCTCGGGAGGGCGATGCGGCGTTTCAGGACTTTCCCCGCACCCGCCTCGGCGGGCCGGACGGGCCGTTCGACTTCTCGTTCAGCGGCATCAAGACGGCGGTGCTCTACTACCTCAATCGCTTCTCCGACGCCGAGCGGGAGGCCCTGCTCGCGGACTACCTGCCGGATATCGCGGCGAGCTTCCAGACGGCGGTCGTGGACGTGCTCGTCGGGGCGCTGCGCGACGCGGCGCGCGCGGCGGGCGTCGAGGCGGTCGCCGTCGTCGGGGGCGTCTCGGCTAACAGCCAGCTTCGGCGCGAAGCGCAGGTGATGGCCGAGGCCGAGGGGCTCCGCCTCTTCATCCCGAAACCGGCGTACTCGGTGGACAACGCGGCGATGATTGCGGTGGCGGGGCACCGGAAGTGGGCAGCGGGGATCGAGAGCACGCTGGACCTCGCAGCGGCCCCGGCGCTGGCCGTCTCAGGGTGAAACTCGCAGGCCCCCCGGCGGCGTTTACCCGTCCTTCGGCGACGCGCCACGTCCCACTCTCCGGCCGCCACCGGTTCTCTGCCCGGCTGGCAGGATTTATGCCCGGCCTCCCCTCGCGCCTATGAAGCTGCTGATTCGCCTCGCCCTGGCCGCGCTCGCGCTCGGCCTCGTCGGTGCCCTCGCCGTCTACTGGCTCCTCTTTATGCCGAACACGCCCGACTACGACGGATTCCGCGGGACGAAGCTGCCGCAGGGCGCGTCGTTTGAGGTGATCGCCGACTCGCTGGGCAGCGCGGGCCTGCTCGCCTCCTCGGCATCGTTCGAGTGGGCGGCGACGCTGACGGGCTGGGGCCGGCAGCTCAAGCCGGGCTACTACCGCTTCGAGGCCGGCGCGCGCAACTGGGACATCCTTCGCAAGATCCGCGCGGGCCGCCAGGACCCGGTGCGGGTGACGGTCCCGCCCGGCACGCGCCCCGCCGTCCTCGCCGCCGTCCTCCGCCGCGACCTCGACGCCGACTCCGCCGCCGTCGTCGAAGCCCTCGCCGACCCCGACCTCGCCGCCGAGCTTGGGACTGACACGGCGCACCTTTTCGGCTACATGCGCCCCAACTCGTTCGACCTCTACTGGACGACTGACGAGCGCGGGGCGGTCCGGCGGCTCAAGCGGGAGTGGAACCGCTTCTGGACGGACGACATGCAGACGAAGGCCGACGCCCTCGGCCTCAGCCGCGACGAGGTGGTGACGCTGGCGTCGATCGTGGAGTGGGAGGCGCGGCAGCGTGAGGAGCGGCCCCGCATCGCAGGCGTCTACCTCAACCGGCTGCTCGGCCGGACGCGCGCCGGGCGCATGCGGCTCCAGGCCGACCCGACGGTGCAGTACGCGCTGATGCAGGAGGAGGGCGGCCGGATGCGTCGCCTGCTCTTCGCCGACTACCGGTTCCCGCACCCCTACAACACCTACCTCATCGACGGCCTCCCGCCCGGCCCGATCAACAACCCATCCGAGTCCTCGGTCCGCGCCGTCCTGGACGCCGAGGAGCACGACTACCTCTACTTCGTCGCCACCGGCGACGGAGACCATGTCTTCAGCCGGACGCTCCGCGAGCACAACAACGCCGCCGAACGGTACCGCGCCCTGATGCGCGAGCGCCGGCGGTCGGAGGGCGGAGGACGGTGAGACAGAGGACAGTAAGACAGAAGACGGCGAACAGAAGACAGCGAACCGTTGGTGCGTTGCGCGGCGGCCTGGCTGATTTTCTTGTCTCTTCTTCGACTCACCGACTCACTGGGGCCGTCAACTGGGACCAGGTTCGCGCGCTCGTCGAGGCGCAGCTCACGCTGGACCTCCGGCACCCCAAGACGGGGGCGGCGCGGTTCTCGCGTGCCGCGATGACGGTGGTCTCCTACGGGGTCTCGTCGCTGATCCTCGCCGTCTCGCTCCTGCCGCACGCGGCCCACACCGAGACGGTACTCTTCGTCGGGCTGTCGTTCGCGACGGTGCTCGCGTGCTTCGCCGTGGTCGGCACCTACGACGACCTGATGGGGCGGCCGCGCGACCACGCCTGGGCGCTGACGCTGCCGGCGACGGAGGCGACGCACTACGTCGCCCGGCTCGTCAACATCGGCCTTTTCGCGGGCGTCGTGGGCGTCTCGACGGCGCTGCCGCTGGCGGTCCTCGTCGGCTGGCACAGCGGAGTAGCGGTGGCCCTCGCAGCGGGTGGCCTCTTCGTGGCGATGGTCTTCGGGGTGGTCTTCGCGGCGCTCGCGGGCATCTGGGGCCTGACGCTCGCGCTCCCGCCGCGCGCGCTCAAGCCGGTGCTCGGGGCCGGGCGGGCGCTGCTCGTGGGCGCACTCGTCGTGGGCTACCAGTGGATCGGGACGCAGTCCGACCTGGTGGTCGATGCCGCGTGGTGGCCGCCGAGCTGGGTGCTCGGCGGGCTCTGGCTCGGCAGTAGCGCGGCGGACGCTGCGCTGTTGGTGGCGCTCGCGGCCGTGCTCGTCGCCTGTTTCAGCCTGGTCTTTCCCCGGCGCTACTTCGCCCTCTTCCAGCGGACGGCGGCGAGCGAGGCGCTGGGCAACAAGGAGCGTGCTGGGCAGCTCGCCCCGAACCGGTGGGAGCGCCTAGTCGTCCGCGCCCCGGAAGCGCGGGCGGCGTTCGGCCTCACCGTCGCCGCGCTGCGGAGCGACCGGCTGATGCGCGGCCGGGTGTGGCCCGCCGCCCTGCTCGCCTTCCTCTTCGGCGTCTTCGGCTGGTGGCAGGACGGCCTCGGCGACCTCTTCGTGTGGGGCGCGCAGAACGTGCTGATGGAGGAGGCCGTCCAGATGCACCTCTCCGTGCTCGTCGTGCTGCTCTTCAGCGCGCAGACGCTCGTGCAGGCGCTCCAGTTCTCGGCCCACGAGCGCGCCGCGTGGGTGTTCAGCGTCCTCCCGATGCGAAGCGGGCGGGCCTTGCAGGTCGGCGCGCAGTCGGCGCTCGTGTTCCGGGTGCTGCTGCCGCTGCACGCGGCGCTCGCGCTCCTGCTCAGCCTCTCGATGTCGCCGTTCCACGCTCTGCTCCACGCCGGCTTCTGGCTCGGAACGTGCGCGCTCGTGACGCGGGTGCAGGCGCTGTTCCACCGCGAGCCGCCGCTCTCGAAGCGCTCGGACCGGTTCTCGTTCGCGGAACGGTTCGTCCCGCTGTTCCTCTCGATCCCGGCTGCGGTCGCCTTCCTGATGCTCCAGGTGGCGGCGTTCGCCTCGGTGCCGAATGCGGTACTGGCGCTCGCCGGCATGGTCCTCGCTCACGCAGCACTCGGCCGGCTGCCTGGTCTGCGGCTGACGCGGCCCGCACTGGCGTGGGGCTCGGCTCCCCGTCCGGCAGAGGCGTAGCACTGCGGGGTCCGAACGCACACGCCTTTCGTGCGTTGGTCCTGTTCCCTCTCACTTCTCTCTTCTCTGATGGCTACGAACGTCCTCGGCGGCGACCTCCAGCCGTGCAGCATCGACCCGCTCACCGGCTTCTACCGCGACGGGGCCTGCCAGACCGGACCCGACGACCACGGCACCCACGTCGTCTGCGCCCGCGTGACGGACGCGTTCCTCGCCTTCACCGCCTCGCGCGGCAACGACCTCTCGACCCCGAACCCGGCCTACGGCTTCCCCGGCCTACGCGCCGGTGACCAGTGGTGCCTCTGCGTGAGCCGCTGGGCCGAGGCGCTCGCCGCCGGCGTCGCCCCGCCCGTCGTCCTGGAGGCGACGCACGAGAAGGCCCTCACCGTCGTGGACCTCGGCACGCTCCGCGCCCACGCGGCCGAAGACGCCTGAGCGAGCCGCAAGACAGACGGACCCCAAACGCATCGGGGCCGGTGGATCGCTCCACCAGCCCCGACCTGCTTTCAGCCTAGCGGTGCCTGCTAGCGCAGGAGCGTGATCCGCTGCGTCTGGACCGAGCCGCCGGCAGTCACGCGGACCACGTAGGAGCCGCTCGGGAGGTCGCGTCCGTTGAAGACGACCGTGTGCTGCCCGGCGTCCATCGTGCCGCTGGCGAGGCGGGCCACTTCGCGCCCGAGCACGTCGTAGACGACGAGCTGTACCTCAGCCGAGGCGGCGAGGTCGACCTGGATCATCGTAGAGCCCGCGAACGGGTTCGGGTAGGCTGCCAGGCCCAGCTCTGCCGGGACCGTCGCGCTGCGGCTCGCCGCTGCATCCTCTTCCTCCACCGCGATGTCCTTCGCCAGCCACGCGGGGGCGTCGCCGATGGCGGAGCCCGTCACCGTGATCGTGAAGCTCTCCGAGTCCTCGACCACAGCCCGCGCCAGGAACGAGCCCGTCATCTGACCGACCGAGAGCGTGTAGGTGTAGATGCCGGGCGGTGTGGAGGCAGGTACGATCTGCGTGTACGTGCCGCTCACCGTAGCGCCCGAGGGCAAGGTACCGGACCGGATGAGACCCGAGGCCGAGCCCGGCATGGCGGTGTAGTAAAAGTCGCCCGCGTACCCGGCCGGGGTCGAGTTGGTGACCGAGAACGCGAACGAGACCGAGCCGCCGGGGGCGACGGTCGTGGAGGTCGTCGCGCTCGCCGTCAGGTCGATGCTGCCGGCACCGGTGCCGTCGATCAGGTTTTGGCCGCCTGGGCGCAGGACGATCTCGCTGCCTCCGGTGATGGACTGGCTGACGGTGCCCTGCACGGTGCCGCGCACAACCAGGCGCGACGGGTTGCCGTCGGCGTCGGCACCGAGCGTGAGCGAGCCGGTGAGCGTGAGCGTGACGCCGTCCGGGACGTAGAGGTACTCGCCGTCGAGGGCGAGGTCCGCGATCGTCGTGCTGGCGGCGATCACGTCGCTGCGGTCGTCGTCCTCGAAGCTCTCGAGGAGGCTGCCGAGCAGGTTCAGGCGCCCCCCGCTGACGGTCTCGAGGCCGATGTCGTCGGTGCCGAGCAGCAGGGCGCGCTTGACGTCGAGCGCGACCGCGCCGGGGTTGTCCTTGTACTCCTGCAGGCGGGCCCCGCTCATGCCCGAGACGAGGAACGCCGCGGCACCGGCGACGTGCGGCGTCGCCATCGAGGTGCCGGTGGCGTTGCTGTAGCCGCCGCTGCTGTTGATCGAGAGGATGGAGGTGCCCGGCGCGCCGAGGTCGATCGTCGTCAGACCGAAGGCCGCGCCGCTATTCTTGTCGTCAGTGCGTGTGGTGTTGGTCACCGAGACCAGGTAGTTGCTCGGGCAGGCCGTCGGGACGTCGCCCGTCTGGTCCACGTCGGCGTTGCGGTTCATGGTCGCCCCCATCGAGAGGATGCCGGCCTGGCCAAGATCGTCGTAGAACCCGCACCAGATCGGAAAGTCGTCCGGGTCGGCGAAGTCGACGCCGAAGGACGAGTTGGTCGAGACGATGAACGCGCCCTCAGCGCCGCCGGTGGCGTCGTACTGCTGGCGCAGCGCGAGCGCGTAGCCGTAGGCCTCGACGACCGTCGACTCGTTGCCCGAGGAGCCCTGGATGGCGACGGCCTGTGCGTCCCAGTTGACGCCGGTGATGCCGATGCCGTTGCCGCCGTTGCCCGCCGCCGTCCCGGAGACGTGCGAGCCGTGGAACGAGTTGGTGACGTTGCCGCTGCTGCTGTAGGCGTTCCAGCCGTTCACGTCGTCGACGTAGCCGTTGCCGTCGTCGTCGATGCCGTTGTTCGGGGTCTCGGCCGTGTTGGTCCAGTAGTCCATGTCGGGGTGGTCCAGGTCGAACCCGCTATCCACGATCCCAACTGCCACGCGGTCGCCCTGGGCGGAGACGCCGCCGGAGAGGTAGTCCCACGCCTCGGGCGCGTCGATGTCAGCGTCGGGCGTGCCGCCGCTCTGGCCGGTGTTGTGGAGGCCCCACATGTCGCCGAAGCGGCTGTCGTCCGGCTCGGTGCTGCGGAGCGTCACTTCGTGGTTGAACTGCGCTACCTGGACCGCCGCCGTGCGGCGCACGGCGTCGAGCGTGGCACGGGCCGCGAGGTCGTCGCGCCCGACCTCGTTGAACTCGACGAGCCAGATGCCCAGCGCCGGGACGAGGAGCCGCTTGGCGACGAGCCCTTCGCCGGAGAGCCGGGCGGCCGCCGTCAGGTCGGTGATGTCAGCCTCGGGGGCGAGGCGGACGATGAGCTCGCTCGGCACGCGGGCGTCGGCGCGCTGCGCGTCGGCGGTGGGAGCAGCGAGGAACAGGAGACAGGCAAGGGCGGCGAACAAGCCGCGTCGGCAAACATGCATCACGGTTCTGGGTGAGTCGGTGGAGGGAAGGAAGGAGGCGCGGTGGCCCGTCCCGCAAGACTAAGCAAACACGCCGCCTAGCGCAACCTATGTGTTCGCTTTGATGCAAACGTGACGTTTGCGCGACGCCGGGCCCTGCGCCGCCTGGATTCAGAGCGCCCGGCGGACGGCCCGGCGCACGAGGTCCGCTGTGAGACCGAAAACGAGATGGGACCCGACCTCCCACACATGCGCCGACGTGGGCAGGTCGGCAGGCCGCGCCTGGAGGCCGAGCGCCGGCAGCATCGTCCCGTGCGTCCCCGCCCAGAGCGCGAGCGCCGCCGGCAGCCCGTACCCGATCCCGACGACCGGCGCGACCTCGGCCAGCACGCCGTAGGCCACCCCCGCACCAGTCCCGAAGACGTAGTGGATGCGCGATTGCGCTGCGAGCGTCTGGGTTTGGCTGATCCGGCCGCCGGTGAGCCGCGCCACGAGGAGCGCGGGCGGCATCCGCTCCGGGTGGCCCGAGATGTCGGCTCCGGGAAGCTGCTTTTCGTCGTACGTCGGGGGGAAGAAGTCTTCGCCCACCACCTGGAGCACAGGCTCCGTTTTACTCTTGGCCCAGGCCCCGGCCAGGCCACCGACCAAGCCGGCGGCGGCCCCTTTCCAGAGAGGTGACATGGTCAGCGGGTGAGTTGGCGGTACTTGATCCGCTTCGGGATGTCGGCGGCGGTCCCGAGGCGGGCGCGGCGGTCCTCCTCGTACTCCGAGTAGTTGCCCGGGAACCAGCGCACGTCCACCTCACCCTCGGCGTCCACCTCGAAGGCGAGGATGTGGGTGGCGACGCGGTCGAGGAACCAGCGGTCGTGCGAGATCACGACGGCGCAGCCCGCGAAGCCGAGCAGCGCCTCTTCGAGCGCGCGGAGCGTGTTCACGTCGAGGTCGTTGGTCGGCTCGTCGAGCAGGAGGACGTTCGCGCCCTCCTTGAGCGTCTTGGCGAGGTGGACCCGGCCGCGCTCGCCGCCGGAGAGCTCGCCGGTCTTCTTCTGCTGGTCCTGCCCGGCGAAGTTGAACCGCCCGACGTAGGCGCGCGCGTTCACCTCGCGGCCCCCGACCTGGACGAAGTCGCCCCCGCCCGTGATCTCCTCGAAGACCGTCTTGTCGTCGTCGAGCGGCCGGCCCTGGTCGACGTAGCCGAGTTCGACCGTCTGCCCGACCGTAAACGTCCCGGCGTCCGGCTCCTCCTGCCCGGTGATCATGCGGAAGAGGGTCGTCTTCCCGACCCCGTTCGGGCCGATGATGCCGACGATCCCGCCCGGCGGGAGGCTGAACGAGAGGTCGTCGTAGAGCACGCGGTCGCCGTAGCCCTTGGCCACGTCCTGGGCCTGGATCACGATGTCGCCGAGGCGGGGGCCGGGGGCGATCGTGATCTGGCGCTCCTCGCTGCGCTGCTCGTGCTGCTCGGCGAGCATCTGCTCGTAGTTGGCGATGCGCGCCTTGCTCTTGGCGCGGCGGCCCTTCGGGTTCTGGCGGACCCACTCCAGCTCCTGCGCGAGCGTCTTCTGCCGCCGCGACGCCTGCTTCTCCTCGACCGCGAGCCGGGCGTGCTTCTGCTCCAGCCACGACGAGTAGTTGCCCTCGAACGGAATCCCCTTGCCCCGGTCGAGTTCGAGGATCCAGCCGGCGACGTTGTCGAGGAAGTAGCGGTCGTGGGTGACCGCGATGACGGTGCCCTCGTACTGCTCCAGGTGCCCTTCGAGCCAGGCGACGGACTCGGCGTCGAGGTGGTTGGTCGGCTCGTCGAGGAGGAGGACGTCGGGGCGCTGGAGGAGGAGGCGGACGAGGGCGACGCGTCGGCGCTCGCCGCCGGAGAGGACCGAAATCGGCGTTTCCATCGGTGGGCAGCGGAGCGCGCCCGCGGCCATCTCCAGCTTCGAGTCGATGTCCCACGCGTCGAGGCGGTCGATCTGCTCCTGGAGCTTGCCCTGCTTCTCCATGAGCGCGTCGAAGTCGGCGTCCGGCTCGGCGAAGCCCGCGCTGACGGCCTCGTACTCCTTCATCAACCCTACGGCCTCGGCGGCTCCTTCCTCGACGATCTCGCGGACGGTCTTCGACTCGTCCAGCTCCGGCTCCTGGGCGAGGTAGCCGAACGAGATGTCCTTGTCGGCCTGGATCGTCCCGTCGTACTTAGGGTCGAGGCCGGCGATGATCTTGAGGAGCGTCGACTTGCCGGCACCGTTGAGGCCGAGCACGCCGATCTTGGCGCCGTAGTAGAACGAGAGGTAGATGTCCTTGAGGACGAACTGGCCGGGGCGGTGGCTCTTGCTGACGCCGACCATCGAGAAGATGATGTTCTGGTCGCTCACGGTAGGGCGAAGGGGTAGGTGCGCGGGGACAAGGCAAAGGTACGAATGGAACCCATATGTAGGGACCGTATATACTCCCATCATCTGGACGCTTATGGCCCGCTGCTTGAAGCTCCTCGACAAGGCCCGCCGCGCACCAAACAACTTCGGCTTCGGCGACCTAGAGAAGCTGGCCGTCTGCGCCGGGTTCGTGTTCCGCCGACAGTCCGCCTCGCACCGGATCTACCGGCACCCGGACGCGCCGAGCGAGCGCCTCAACCTCCAGCCGAGAGGCAGCAAAGCGAAGCCCTATCAAGTCCGGCAGCTTCTTGCCTTCATTGACTCGCACTATCCCGATGGCCTCGCCGACTGACTATCAACTCAGCCTAGACTGGAGTCCCGACGACCGCGAGTACGTCGTCACCTTCCCGGCCTTTCCGCTCCTCTCTGTGCTCGACGAGGACCCGCAGCGCGCCGTCGCTGAGGCGCTCGACCTGCTCCGCGATGTGCTCGCCGACATGGCCGAGGCCGGCGACCCGCTGCCGCGCCCGGACAGCCTTTCGGCCTTCAGCGGCGATTTCCACGTTCGGATGCCGCGCAGCCTCCACGCCCGCCTCGCGCAGGCCGCCGACCGCGAAGGCGTTAGCCTTAATCAACTCATCGTCACGCGCCTGGCAGAAACCGGACCGGACCGCCTCAGCATCTGAGCGCACATCCTGACCCGGACGCGCTAGCAAAAAAGCGCTGGAGAACGTGCCGCGTCCGCCGGCTGAAATAACGAGGGCTAAACATGTAAGGCGCGTATCCGAGCTACTGTCATCCCACGCCGACCCTTCCGCCATGCGCTTCCACCTCCTCATTTTCGCCGCCCTGCTCGCCTTCGCACCCGTCGCGCTCGCGCAGGAGGCCGAGCGCTTCGAGCTGATGGACGTGTTCGAGCTCGAGTACGCGTCCGACCCGCAGATCAGCCCCGACGGCGAGCACGTCATCTACCGGCGCAACCGGATGGACGTGATGGCCGACCGCGCGCGCTCCGACCTCTGGATCGTCGACTACGACGGCGGCAACCACCGTCCGCTCGTCGCAGATGCCTCGTCGCCGCGCTGGTCGCCGGACGGCGAGCGGCTGGCCTACGTCACAACCGACGAGCACGACAAGGCGCAGCTCTTTGTCCGCTACTTCGACACGGGCGCGTCGGTGGCGCTGACCCAGCTTCCGGCCTCGCCCGGCGGGCTGGGGTGGTCCCCCGACGGAGAGCAGATCGCGTTCACGATGTTCGTCGAGGGCGAGGCTGAATCGCTCATCTCGCTCCCGGCCCCACCGGACGGCGCGGCGTGGGCCGACCGCCCGACCTACACCGAGTCGGTTCGCTACCGGTCGGACGGCAGCGGCTACACCGAGCCCGGCTTCCGGCAGGTCTTCGTAGTCTCCGCCGAGGGCGGGACGCCGCGCCAGGTGACGAACGGCCCGTACAACCACGGCGGCTCGCCCGCCTGGACACCCGACGGACAGGCGCTCATCCTCTCCGCGAATCGAAGCTCAGACTGGGAGTACGACCCGCGCGAGTCCGACCTCTACCGACTCGACCTCGACACGGAAGCGCTCACCCGGCTCACCGACCGCGACGGCCCCGACGCCAGCCCAGCGGTCGCGCCTGACGGGCGGATCGCGTACCTCGGCTTCGACGACCGCCGCCAGGGATACCAGCTCACCCGGCTCTACGTCGCCGACGCCGACGGCTCGAACCCGCGCCTTGTCACGGGCGGGCTGGACCGGAGCGTGCAGCGTCCGACGTGGAGCGCCGACGGGACGGGCGTGTTCGTCCAGTACGACGACGAGGGCGACACCAAGATTGCGCTCGTCGCCCTTGACGGCACGGTGACGAACCTCGCCGACCACCTCGGCGGGACCTCGCTCGGGCGGCCCTACGGCGGCGGGTCGTTTTCCATCGCCTCAAACGGGCGCTTCGCGTTCACCCTGGTGGCACCCCACCACCCGGCCGACCTCGCGGTCGGGCAGCGTGGCGCACGCACAGCACGGCTGACCCGCCTCAACGACGACCTGTTCGAGCACGCCCCGCTCGGCAAGGTCGAGGAGCTGTGGACCGAGTCGAGCGCCGACGGGCAGCGCATCCATGGGTGGATCGTCAAGCCGCCGGACTTCGACCCCGACCGGCGCTACCCGCTGATCCTCGAAATCCACGGCGGGCCGTTCGCCAACTACGGCCCGCGCTTTTCGGCGGAGGTCCAGCTGATGGCGGCGGCGGGCTACGTCGTCCTCTACACCAACCCGCGCGGCTCGACGAGCTACGGCGAAGCGTTCGGCAACCTGATCCACCACGCCTACCCGAGCCAGGACTACGACGACCTGATGAGCGCGGTCGACGCCGCCATCGGGCAGGGCTACGTGGACCCGGACCAGCTCTTCGTGACGGGTGGCTCGGGCGGCGGTGTGCTGACGGCGTGGATCGTCGGGCATACGGACCGGTTCCGGGCGGCGGTCGTGGCGAAGCCGGTCATCAACTGGACGAGCTTTGTGCTGACGGCCGACGCCTACCCGTTCTTCTCGCAGTACTGGTTCCCGGCCCTCCCGTGGGAGGACCCGGAGGGCTACTGGGCGCGCTCGCCGCTGGCCTACGTCGGGAACGTGACGACGCCGACGATGCTGCTCACCGGTGAAGAGGACTTCCGCACGCCGATCTCGGAGTCGGAGCAGTACTACCAGGCGCTCAAGCTTCGGCGGGTTCCGACGGCGCTCGTCCGCGTCCCCGGTGCCGCGCACGGCATCGCCTCGCGCCCGAGCCGGCTCATGGCGAAGGTGGCCTACATCCTCGGCTGGTTCGAGCGCTACCGAGGTGTTGAGTAATCTAGTCCGTGCCCTGCATCGCGGCGGCGAGGCCACTGGACGAAGGAACGCTCACCGGAAGCGGACGTACCCGGATCTGCACTCTCAGCGGAATCATGGACGCTCAGGACCGCATTACGCTCGACCCGGCTATTCGCAGTGGGAAACCTACGATCCGAGGTACGCGCATCACCGTCTCGGACGTGCTTGAATACCTCGCTGGGGGAATGACGCCGGAGGAAATTCTAAGCGACTTCCCGGACCTGTCGGCGGAGGACATCCGCGCCGCCCTCGCCTTTGCCGCTGAGCGTGAACGCCGGCTCTTCGCAGCGTGAGGCTGCTGTTTGACGAGAACCTGTCGTTCCGTCTCCCGCAGACGCTCGCGGAAGCCTATCCGGGTTCTGCCCACGTTCGGGAGATCGGATTACTCGGCGCGGACGATGCCCGCATCTGGACACACGCTGCCGACGAGGGGTTTCTCCTAGTCTCGAAGGACACCGACTTCTACCAGCGGAGTATTCTCTACGGCTCCCCACCGAAGGTCGTGTGGCTGCGCGTCGGCAACGCTCCGACGACGCGCGTCGCAGAGCTGCTCCGCATCCGTCGCCCGATCATCGAGCGGTTCGCCGACGACCGGGAGGCGGCCTTCCTGATTCTGGACTGAGCCTACCCCGTGCTCTGCATCGCGGCGGCGAGGCCGTTGAGGGAGACGAAGAGGGCCTCCTCGAGGGCGTCGGCCTCGTCGCCTTCGGCCCCGCCGCTGCGCCACCGCTCGATCAGTTCGAGCTGGACGAGGTTCAGCACGTCAGTGTACGGGTTGCGGAGCCGGATCGACTTTTCGATCACCGGGCTGTGGGCGAGCAGTCGGTCCTGCCCGGCGACGCGGAGGAGCGCCCGCTCGGCGCGCTCGAACTCGGCCGCGAGGCGCTCGTGCTGACGCCCTTCGGCTAGGCCCGCGTAGCGCTCGGAAATGGCGAAGCGTGCCCTCGCCATCTCGCGGAGGGCGTTCGCAACGATCGCCTGGAAGAACGGCCACTCGGCGTGCATCTGCCGGAGCCGGTCAGCCTGCCCCGCGTCAGCCGTCGCCTGGGCGAGCGCGGTGCCGAGGCCGTACCAGCCGGGGACGGTGTAGCGCGGCTGCGTCCAGGCGAAGACCCACGGGATCGCCCGCAGCCCGTCGAAATCGACCTCGCTCGCGGCCTTGCGCGAGACCGGGCGCGAGGCCATCGGGATGCCCGCGATGTGTTCGATGGGCGTCGCCTGGAGGTACCAGGGCCAGAACGCGGGGTCGTCGATGAGCGCGCGGTAGGCCGTCATCGAGGTGTCGGCGATCTGCTGCATCAGCGCCCGCGTGTCGTCTTCGGTCGGTCCCTCGAAGCTCGCCGGGTCAGGGGCCTCGGCGAGGGCACCGAGTTGGGCGTGGACGATCTGCTCCAGGTGCCGCCGGGCGATGCCGGGGTGCGCGTAGCGGAACGAGATGACCTCACCCTGCTCCGTAAACCGGATGCGGCCCGTCTGCGCTTCGGGCGGCATGGCGCGGATGGCCTGGTTTGCCCGCCCGCCGCCGCGCCCGACCGTCCCGCCGCGCCCGTGGAAGAGCCGGAGGTCGAGCCCGAAGCGCTGGCAGACGCGGGCGATCGCGCCCTGCGCTTTGTGGAGCGCCCAGTTGGCCTGCCAGTAGCCGCCGTCCTTGTTCGAGTCCGAGTAGCCGAGCATGACCTCCTGCATCCGCCCGCGCGCCACGAGCTGCCGGACGTAGACCGGGTGCGTGAAGAGTCGGTCGAGGAGCGCCTCGCCGCGGTCCAGGTCGGCGATCGTTTCGAGGAGGGGGACGACGTCGAGCGGGCAGGTGACGCCACCGCCGGGGGCCATCTGCCACAGCCCGGTTTCTTTGAAGAGCAGCAGCACCTCCAGCACGTCGCTGACCGCGTCGGTCATCGAGATGATGTACGACCCGATGCTCTCCGGCTCTGCGCTGAGCGCCCGCCGGGCGACGTCGAGAACGCTGAGGACGCGGTGGGTGTCGTCGCCCACCTCAGCGCCGGGCGCGCGGAGCGGACGCGGGTTGCGAAGCTCGGCGTCGAGCACGCTCAGTCGCTCGGCTTCGCCCAGCGAGGCATAGTCGTCGGTGACGCCCGCGAGGCGGAGAAGGTCGTCCACGGCGGCCTCGTGGAGGCGGCTATGCTGCCGCAGGTCGAGTGCGGCGAGGTGGAAACCGAAGGCGTCGGCCTGCACGCGGAGGTCGGCCAGCGGCCCGTCGGCGACGAGCGTCTCCAGGCCGGCGGCGGTCAGGCTCTCGGCGACCAGGTCGAGGTCGGCCCGGAAGTCGGCGGCGGCGTAGCTGAACTCATCGCCGCTGAGGAGCCGGTCGAGCTTGGCCTGCATCAGCATCAGCTTGAGGCGGACCGGCTCGTGGGCGTTCTGCCGCCACCGCCGCGCGGGGAGGGCCACGGCCTCGCGGTCCTGCTCGATGGAGTCGCGCAGCGCGGCGAACGCGTCGCCCGGCGTCTGGCGCTCGGAGACGGAGAGCGTGAGGCGGAGGTGGTCGAGCGCGCGGCGGTAGAGCCGGAGCGCGTCCTCCCGGTGCACGCCCAGCGTCCATTCGGTCACCTCGGCCGTCACGCGCGGATTACCGTCGCGGTCGCCGCCGATCCACGAGCGGTAGCGTAAGAGCGGCGGCAGGGACGCAGCATGCTGCGCCCGTACTTCTTCCTCGTCGTAGTAGGTGTTGAGGGCGCGGCGGAGGTCGGCGTGGATGCGGGGGACGGTCTCCCAGATGCTGGTGGCGACGAAGAAGAGGCCGTGGCGGACCTCGTCCTCGACCGTCACCGCCGCCGAGCGGATTTCGTCGGTGGCGAGGAGGAGTTGGACCACGCTCTCGATCTCGCCGACGAGCGCGTCGTCTTCGGCCGGCGTCGTGTCGCGCTCGCGCAGCCCACCGAGGAGGTCAGCGATGCGCTGCTGGTGGAAGAGGATCGAGCGCCTACGCGCCTCGGTCGGGTGCGCCGTCAGCGTCGGCTGAACGTCGAGCGCCCCGACGAGCGCGAGCACGTCGTCCAGCGAGCAGCCCTGCTCTTTGAGCGCATGGACGGCGGCCATCACCGACTCGGCGCGGGGTGCGTCCGGCGACGCCTCGCGGGCGCGGTCCCGGTTGATACGGAGGATTTCGAGCTGCTCCGCCTTGTTGACGAGGTGGAAGAACGTCGTGAACGCCCGCAGCAGCGCCACGAGCCGGTCGAGCGGCTGACTGTCCAGGAGGCGAGCGGCCTCGTCGTGCTGCTCTTCGCGGCACAGCCCGCGCAGCGTCTCGACGAGGTCGAACGCGTCGTCGCCGTAGCGGGCGCGGACGGCGCGGCCGAGCAGCCCGCCGAGGAGGTTGACCGTGCGCGAGAGCGGGGCCGAGATGCCGGAGCCTTCGGCCTCAATCTCGAGGCCGCCGGGAAGCGAGGTGGGGATGGGCACAGAGCGGAGAGTCGGGTGAGCTCTCGAAGATATCGCCCCGCACCGATCCGCCCGAAATAGTTTTGCGAGAGGGGCTACGCCGCCTCTGCCTTGAGCCGGTCGAGGTAGTGGCGGCGGAGCTTGGCGACCTTCGGCGCGATCACCGCCTGGCAGTAGGGCTGGCCGGGGTTCTGCCGGAAGTAGTCCTGGTGGTAGTCTTCGGCCTCGTAGAACGGCCCGAGCGGCGAGACCTCCGTCACAATCCCGCGGTCGAAGATCTGACGCTGGGTGAGGTCGGCGATGACCTCGTCGGCGACGCGGTGCTGCTCGTCGTCGGCGTAGAAGATCACGGAGCGGTACTGCGTGCCGGTGTCCGCGCCCTGGCGGTTGAGCGTCGTCGGGTCGTGGGTGGCGAGGAAGACGTAGAGCAGGTCGCGGTACGAGATCACGTCGGGGTCGAAGTGGACCTGGACGACTTCGGCGTGGCCGGTGCGGCCGCCGCAGATCTCGCGGTAGGACGGGTTGGCCCCTTTGCCGCCGGAGTAGCCGGAGACGACGCGCTCGACGCCTTTGAGGGGCTGCATGACGGCTTCAACGCACCAGAAGCAGCCGCCGCCAATCGTGGCCGTTTGAAGGTTGCTCATCGGGATGACTCGGGTTCGGTGAATGGGGACGCTGCTACGCCCGCTACGCCCGAAAGCTCCTTACGAACGACGACTGCCGAGCGACGAGTGACGAACGGCTGCCTATCCAGACTCGTCGCTCGTCACCCGTACTTCGTCGCTCACTCCATCGCATCAGCTTCAGCTTCCGTCTCGACGAGCGCGCCCGTGCGAAGCTCTACGACCACGCGGTCGAGGTCGTAGACGGCGTCGAGGGCTTCGAGGACCGCGCGGGCGTCGACCATCACGTTGCGGCCCCGGTCGGCGAAGTAGATGTAGTCGCGGCTCAAGCCCTCGATCATCCGGTCGAAGTTGAGACCGACGAGGCGGAGGTCGCGGTCGACGGCTGGCGAGCCGGAGTTGCCGCCGATCGTGTCGGAGGTCGAGACGAAGTTGAGCGGCGTCGCGCGGTCGAGGTCGGGCGGGGCGGGGAGCCAGCGCTCGGGGAGCGCCCACTCGGAGTCCTGCCCGAACGAGGCGTTGCGGTCGTAGAGCCCGAAGAAGGTCGTGTTCGGCGGGGCGACGGTGCCGTTGTAGTCGTACCCGCGCACGACGCCGTCGGTGAAGCGCGGCGAGAAGGTGGCGTCCGGCGGGACGGCGGTGCCGTAGACCGCGAACCGCGCCTGCCCGAGCCGCCGCGCCACCTCGGCCTCCTGCGCGCCCAGCCCAGCGCTCGCGCTCTGGAACTCGGCGAAGCGGGGCAGAACCGCGCGGGCCAGGTCCACAGCGAGGTCGTCCGATGCCATCGTTACGTCTCCTGCCTGCTCGGCGCTCGACAGGTCCGATCCCGCGATGATCGCTTCTGCTGCTGCTTCAGGCGAGCGCCCGTCGAGGATTGGGTTGACGAACCCCGGTTCGAGGTAGCGCTCGAACTGGCGAAGCTGAGCCGCGAGGTACATCCGGTCCAGCGCCGGCGGCAAGTCGGCGATGGAGGCTACGTCGCCGCCCTGCACCACGGCGAAGGCTCGGCGCAGCGTGGACGAGGAGTACGTCGGGTTCGTCATCGCGGCGAAGGCGCTGAACGCGGGGGCGACCTCGCGCTTCTCGCGCTGGAGGGCCGACATCCGGTCGATCAGCCCGCCGTACTCAGCCCGGAGGCCAGCATCCGACTCGATGGCTTGGCGGAACTGGCGCTCGAAGTCGCGGCGGCGCGCCATGATGACCTCGTTCGTGAGCGCGTCGGCCCGGCCCCGGTATGCCTTGCGGGCGTTGCTCAGCCCGAACCGCTGGTTGCGGACGCCCTCCTCGTCCGGGTGGTCTTCGAGGTAAGCGTCGATAGCGGTGATGCGCCCGTTGAGGAAGGTGAGCAGTGCGGGCACCTGCACGTCGCGCCGGTAGTGGAGCTGGGCGACGGTGTCGCCCCGATCCGTCGAGCCCGGGTTGCCGATCACGAAGACGAGGTCGCCGGGCGCGACGCCTTCCGTGCTCCACGCGTAGTGGAAGTCGGACGTGTCGAGCGGCTGCCCATCTTGGTAGACGCGGAGGAACGCGAAGTCGAGCGCGTAGCGCGGGTACGTGAAGTTGTCCGGGTCGCCGCCGAAGAAGCCGAGCTGCTCCTCGGGCGCGGCGACCATGCGGAGGTCGTCGTAGCGGCGGAAGGTGTAGGCCGAGTACAGACCGCCGTTGTAGAGCGAGACGACCTGTACCGTGATCCCGTCTCCAGTCGCCAGTTCAGCCTCGATCTCGTCGGTCACGGCGCTGCGCGCGGCAGCCCGCTCGGCATCGGTCTGGGCGGCATCGAGCGCGGCGTTCACCCGGTCGGTCACGTCAGTGATGGCGACGAGTTGGTCCACGTACAGCCCCTCGACCCGGCGCTCATCGCCGAGCGACCGGGCGAAGAAGCCGTCCTGCACGAGCGTCTCGCCCTCGCGCGTCACGTCCACGATGGCCCCGCGCACGCAGTGGTGGTTGGTCGCCACCAAGCCGTCGCGGGAGACGAACGAGGCGGAGCAGCCCGGCAGCCGGAGCGCGGAGAGACGAGCGCGCTCGAACCATGCCTCGTCCGGGCGCAGGCCGTAGGTCTCGGCGAGGTAGTCGACGGGCGGGTTCTCGAAGAGCCACATCTTGCCGTTGTCGAGCGGCCCGGCGCGCATCACGTCGGCGTCTTGGGCGAAGGCAGGCAGGGCGAGAAGCAGCGCGGCGAGGGGCAGAAATCGGGTCGGCATGGCGAGGAAGCGAAGTGGATGAAACGGGAAGCTACGACGCAGCCCCGAGGTCTTGGTAATGGTACGCTCCGACGGGACAGTCTGCTCGGCGATGCGACCGGCGCAGAATCCGTAGGGGCGAGGTGCGCCTCGCCCTGGGTTGGCATTACCCCTCGGGCACGGTACCGCCGTGCCCCTACCGCCCGAGCGCCCGGTCCGGGTAGTCCGTGATGAGGCCGTCCACGCCGAGGGCGCGGAGCCGCTCCATATCGCCGACCTCGTTGACGGTCCACGGGATGACGAGCATCCCGGCCTCGCGCGCCGCCGCGACCACGGCCTCGTTCACGAGTCGGAAGTCGGGGCTGTAGATGTCGGGGACGAACCCGAGCGCGCCGAGGCCGCTGTGCAGGCTCTTCTCCGGCGACCGTCCCGTATCCTCGACGAGCAGCGCGAGGCGGACCGGGAGGCTGAGGCTGCGCACCTCCTGGAGCGTCCGCACGTCGAACGACTGGAGCGTGAACCGCTCGGCGATGCCCTCCGTCTTCACAACCTCCCACAGCAGGCGGACGAACTCGCCCGGTGGTGGGTGCAGACGCCCGTCGCCCTCGGGCGTCGACTTGGTCTCGACGTTGTAGAACACCGGCGGGCGGCCGTGCTCGTGCGCGTAGGCTTCGGCGAAGCGAACCACCTCGGCGAGCGTCGGCTTCGCGGCGGGCTGGAGCACCTGCTCCGGGAAGCGCGGGGTCAGCCGGCTCCCGCAGTCGAACCGGGCGATCTCAGCGTAGGGCAGGCCGAACAGCGTGATCTCCTCGTCCGGCGCGACGGGCCGCCCGTCCGGGTGCGCGCAGAACACCGGCGACATCGTGGGGTCGTGCGAGACGACGACCACGCGGTCGGCCGAGACGACGGTGTCGAGTTCGAGCGTCGTCACGCCGAGGTCGAGGGCGCGGCGGAAGGCGGGGATCGTGTTCTCCGGCGCGAGGCCGCGCGCGCCCCGGTGCCCCTGCACGTCGAAGCCGTCGGGGACGCGCGGCATCAGAAGGGGATGACGAACCGGACCGACGGTGGCGACGGGGTGCGCAGCGGGTCCGGCTCGTCGTCGTTCCGTAGGCCACTCGGCGTGATCGCATCGCCGAGGGCGTGGAGGCCGAGGGCGATCCCGGTCCCGAGCACGATGCCGACGGCCACGTCGGAGGGGTAGTGCACGCCGAGCCACGGGCGGCTGAGCGACACCGCCGCCGCCCATGTGAGCGACGGCGCGATGACGTACCACTCGGGGTAGGACAGGCTCACCGAGGTGGCGAGCGCGAACGACAGCGCGGCGTGGCCCGACGGGAACGAGTGCGGGTCGAACGTGCTCGGGTGGCCGCCCGAGCGCGGCGTGACGCCCGGCAGCGAGGCGTAGGGCCGGGGCCGACGGATGAGCGTCTTGAGCGCGAACACGGCCCCAATCGTGCTGGCATGCGTGAGCGTCAGGAGGTACGCCGGCTGGTAGTCGCGGTCGCCGCCGCCGGCGAGGGTGCCTAGCCACGCCGCCGGGACCGCCCCGATGAAGACGTTGCGCGAAGTCCAGTGCACGCCGCGCATCGTGGCGGCGAAGGCCGGAGCCTCGATGTCGTAGATCGTGCGGAAGAGCCGGACATCCGCCGTGCTCGGCGGGTCTTCGGCCACGATGGGCGTGCCGGTGGCGGGGTCCACCTGCCCCTGCACAGGCACAGCGGCGATCAGGAGGAGCGTGAGGAGCGGGAAGGCGCGAATCAGCACGGCAGCGGAAGGTGGAAGGGTGACGTGGAAACGTCGGCAGAGAAAGACGCGCTACTGTAGGTCGGGATGTGTCTGCGTCCAGTTCATTGAGGAGGGCTTTTCTTCGACGTGTCGGAAGTAGAAGGTATCGCTCATCGCTCCCGAAGCTCCTCTGTGAGGGGGACCGTACAGACGCACCTCGTCGAGCACGAACGAGGTGTCACTCAGAATACGCCCTTTGTACTCCGATACGTCATAGCTGCGAGGTATCGTACCAAAGCTCAACCGAAAGACTTGAAGCAAGAGGCTGTCCTCCCCAACGCGGAACTTCCCCCACCGAATTCCTCCATTGATGGTTCTGTCGAAGAGTTGAGGGTCGTTGATGAAGCGCTGAAAATCCCCATGCGCATTCTCCAGCGTCCCGTAGCGAGTCGGGCCGATCTCGGAGTCGTTGAGACGCCTTCCGCTGCGTCCGACATACGCAGCCGTTCCGTCCCGCCAGAGCAGGATAGGATCGATGGCTTTGCCGAGAGACGGGTCGGCGGAGAAGTGAGGCACGAGGTGGTAGTAGTACCCATCGAGTTTCAGCGGGGCACTCTCAAGGTTGGGGTCGTCAATAGTGAAGTGATCCGCCACGACCGTGATGCAACCGGCTATGCATAGGCAGAAGATGCCTACACAAACGGTGTAGCCGCGCATCGTTTTCGCTTTGCCGGGCAATTGCACGTTCACTCTCGCACTGGTACTGTAAGCTAAGCGTCGCTCGCGCAAAAAAGCCGCGCCGCCAACAAGCGTCGGCGGCGCGGCATACGCGCTGGGTCCGAAGGTCGGAGTCAGGGTCAGGCCCCGAAGACCTCGGCGGCCCCGTTCGCCTGCTCCTTCGTCACCTCGGCCGCCTCCGACACCGCGTCGGGGGCCTCGATCATCCCGAGGTCCACCTTGACGCGGTGGAGGACTTCGGCGCGGGCGTCGTCGTTGTCGCGGAGCCACTGCTTGGCCGAGTCGCGGCCCTGGCCGATCTTCTCCTCGCCGTAGCTGTACCACGAACCGGACTTCGTGACGATGTCCGCCTCGACGGCCATGTCGACGAGCTCGCCCATCGAGGAGATGCCCTCGTTGTAGATGATGTCGAACTCAGCCTGCCGGAACGGCGGGGCGACCTTGTTCTTGACCACCTTGACGCGCGTCCGGTTGCCGACGATCTCGGTGCCGTCCTTGACCGCGCCGATGCGGCGGATGTCCATCCGCACCGAGCAGTAGAACTTGAGCGCCCGCCCGCCGGGCGTCGTCTCCGGGGACCCCCAGGAGACGCCGATCTTCTCGCGGATCTGGTTGATGAAGACGAGGCAGGTCTTGGTCCGGTTGATCGTCCCGGTGAGCTTGCGGAGCGCCTGGCTCATCAGCCGCGCCTGGAGGCCGACGTGGCTGTCGCCCATCTCGCCCTCGATCTCACTTCTAGGCACGAGCGCGGCAACGGAGTCGACCACGACCACGTCGAGCGCGCCCGAGCGGACCATCATGTCGACGATCTCGAGGGCCTGCTCGCCGGTGTCGGGCTGGGAGATGTAGAGGTCGTCGATGTTGACCCCGAGCTTCTCGGCGTAGGTCGGGTCGAAGGCGTGCTCGGCGTCGATCATCGCGCACGTCCCGCCGAGCTTCTGGGCCTCGGCGATGATCTGGGTGGCGAGCGTCGTCTTCCCGCTCGACTCGGGGCCGTAGATCTCGACCACGCGCCCGCGCGGGACGCCGCCGATGCCGAGGGCGTGGTCGAGGGCGAGGCTCCCGGTCGGGATCGCGTCGATGATGACCGGCGGCGCGTCGCCGAGCTTCATCACCGAGCCTTTGCCGAACTGCTTTTCAATCTGCTTGAGGGCGAGGTCGAGCGCCTTCTGGCGGGCCCCGTCCTGCGTCGAATCGTTTGCCATGATGGTGGGTGTCCCCGTGGGTTGGTGAAGGTGTGTACGGGAGAATACAGCCGGGCGCTGCCAGCCTTGTGTCATACGGAACTAGACGCGCAAAGTCCCGCCCCGTAACCCCGCCGAACTGATTTTTTTGAACGTGCGCCTCGACGGGTTGCCCCCAGGCAGGGCGTAGGACCGCTACGCCCCTACGAACAGGTGCAAAGCGCAGAGGTCGGCCTATCTACAGCGGCCCCTGTCTTACCGTCCACTGTCTTACCGTCCACGGTCCACTGTCTCACCGTCTACCGCCGCTCGGTCCCGCCGCAGGAGCTGCCGGCGCAGGAGGTTGAGCGCGAAAGTGATGCTGAGGCGCTTGTTGAGCAGCCGGTCCTTCGCCAGTTGCAGCCGCACGGCGTAGCTCCCGTGCGTGTCGGCGTAGCCAATCCAGACGGTGCCGACGGGCTTCTCGGGCGTGCCGCCGCCCGGCCCGGCCACGCCTGTCGTCGAGATGCCGAGGTCGGTCCCGAGGCGGAGGCGCACGCCCTCAGCGAGTTGCTTGGCGACGGCCTCGCTCACGGCCCCGTGCGCCTCGATGGCGGCCCGGTCCACGCCGAGGAGGCTGACCTTCTGCTCGTTGCCGTAGACAACGGCCCCGCCGCTGTAGTAGGCCGACGCGCCGGGGACGTTCGTGATGCGGTCGGCGAGGAGGCCGCCGGTGCAGCTCTCGGCCGTGGCGAGGGTCAGCCCGCGCTCGCCGACCATGCGCCCGACGGCGGCTTCGAGGAGATCGTCGCCCTCGCCGAAGACGAACTCCTCGACCCGGTCGCGGACGAGGCGCTCGAAACCTGCGAGCCGGTCCTCGGCCTCGGCACGCGTGGCCCCGGAGGCGGTAATGCGGAGGCGGATGACGCCGTAGCTCGGGAGGAAGGCGAGGTGGAGGTCGGGGCCGAGGCGCTCGGCGTAGTCGCCGAGGGCGTCGGCGAGGTCGGTCTCGCCGCGCCCGACGGTGAGGAGGGTCTTCTGCACGACCGTCTCGTCGCCGCGCCGCTCGACGAGGCGCGGGAGAACGGCCTCGCGCATGAGCGTCTTCATCTCCTGCGGGACGCCCGGCATCACGGCGACAGCGCAGCCGCTTGCTTCGTCCTCGAACCACAGCCCCGGTGCCGTCCCGACCGGATTCGGCAGGGCCTCGAAGCCTTCGGGGAGCTCGGCCTGCACGCGGTTGCGCGCCGCCATCGTGCGGCCCCGCGCCTCGAACTTCGCCTTCAGCTCGGCGAAGAGGTCGTCCCGGAAGACGAGCGCGCGGCCGAGCTCGTCGGCGACGGCGCGCTTGGTGATGTCGTCGTGCGTCGCCCCGAGGCCGCCGGTGAGAAGGACGGCGTCGGACGCCGCGAGGGCGCGGCGCAGCTCGTCGCGGATGTCGTCGGCCTCGTCGGAGACCGTCGCGGCGCGGCGGACGGTGATGCCGCGCGCGCTGAGCTGCTCGCCGATCCAGGCCGCGTTCGTGTTGACCGTCTGCCCGATCAGCAGCTCGTCGCCAACGGTGATGAGAGAAGCTATCATTGGGTGATTGAGGGATTGAGAGATCGGGGGAGTGGAAAACGTGCGACCACCGGAACGCAATCCCTCAGTCCTCCGATCCTCCAGTCCCCCGATGGCTCTGGCTCCACCCTTCCGGGTCGGCGCGCCAGGCGCGGAGGGTGCCGAGCGACGACGACGCCAGCGCCCCGGCGCGCTCGGCGACGCGGAGGAGGGTATCGAAGTCGGTGAGCGTGGCGTGGGCGAGGCCGGCTTCGGCGAAGCGTCCGGCAGCGGCGTCAAGGCCGTACGAGAAGATGGCGAGGACCGTCGTCGGGACCGTACCCGCCGCACGCAGCGCCTCGGCGGCGGCGGCGGACGAGCCGCCGGTCGAGATCAGGTCCTCGACGAGGACCACCCGCTGCCCTGCTTCGAGGCGGCCTTCGATCCGGTTCTCGCGCCCGTGACCCTTCACGCTCGCCCGGACGTAGGCCAGCGGCAGCCCGAGCTGGTCTGCGACGAGCGCAGCTTGCGGGATGCCGGCCGTCGCCACCCCGGCCACGGCGTCGGGGGCTGCCTCGCTCCGCCCGATCAGTTCCTGGAAACCGGCCGTGACGCGGGACCGGATGGCCGGGTAGGCGAGCGTCAGCCGGTTGTCGCAGTAGACCGGCGCGCGGAGGCCCGAGGCCCAGGTGAACGGCTCGTCCGGTCGCAGCACGAGCGCACCGATCTGCAAGAGGTCCGCCGCGATCTGCTCGCGGAGCGTCGTGAGCGGGTCGATGTGCGGTGTCGTGGGAGGCAGGCTCATCGGGCAAGCGTGAGGGTGCGCGACACGCTGCGCCCACCGGCCGTCAGGCGCACGACGTACACGCCGGGCGCGAGGCCGGGCGCGCTAAACCGGACGGTGCCCGCGCCCGCCGCCGCCACGCCGTCGCGCAGCACGGCCACCTCGCGCCCGAGCACGTCGTAGACCGCGATCCGCACCGGCCCCGCCTCGGCGAGGTCGAACCGCAGCACAGTCTCGTCCGCGAACGGGTTGGGGCCGCTGAGTTGAAGCGCGAGCGGAGCGTCAGCCTGTGCGGCGTCCTCGTTGCTGACCTTTGGCGGAGCGAAGCGGTAGATGCCGCCGAGGAAGTAGTTGAGCGCGTACAGTTCGCCCGATTCGTCCGTCCCGAACGAGACCACGAAGAGTCCGGTGAAGTCTGACAGGAGCTCCACCTCAGCCGGCTCGCCACTCTGCGGGTCGTAGTCCAGGCTCCACAGCTTGCGGAGCCCCCAGTCGGCGACGATGTACTTCCCGTAGTAATCGGGGGCGCTGGAGCCTCGGTAGATGTAGCCGCCCGTCACCGAGACGCCCACGTCATGGGGGTAGGCCCACACAGGGCGCGTCATCCCCTCGTCCTCGCACGTCTCGCTGTCGAGGCACCCGTTGCCCTCCATGACGCTCCAGCCGTAGTTCCCTCCGCCCGTGACCAGGTTGACCTCTTCCCATGACAACTCGCCCACGTCGCCGACCCAGACCTGCCCGGTCTCGGAGTCGATGGAGAAGCGCCAGGGGTTGCGGAAGCCGTAGGCCCAGATCTCCTCGCGCCAGCCGTCGTCGTTGCCCGCGAACGGGTTGTCCGGCGGGATGCCGTAGTTCCGACCACCCGATGGATTGTCCACGTCGAGGCGGAGGACCGAGCCGAGGAGCGTCGTGCGGTCCTGTCCAGCGCCGAGAGGATCGAAGCAGCAGGCACCGTCTCCGACGGAGAGGTACAGGTAGTGCTCCCCGAGCGGACCCTCGGGAATCCCGAAGTGGAGGTCGCCTCCGTGGTGGTTGAGGTTCTCGCCGCGCTCGATGTCGAGCAGGATGAGTTCGGTCTCTAGGTCGACAGGCTGGCCGGGAGCTTCGGGCGCGGTGAAGCGCGCGAGCCGGGAGCGGTACGGTCCTTCCCCTGCCTCGGTGACGTAGTACACGAAGAAGTACCGGTTTTCCTCGTAGTCGGGGTGGAACGCCAGGCCGAGGAGCCCCCCGGCTTGGTTCGAGTAGATGTCGTTCGAGAGGTCGAGGAAGGTGTCCGCCTCGGCGACATCGTTGTCGTTGGGGAACGCGTAGACGCGCCCGTAGATGTCGGCCACGTAGAGGTAGTCAGACCCGTCGCCCGCGTTCCGGATCGCGATGGCGTTTTCGAAAGCCAGGTTGGGAAACACGCGCTCGAGGGGAGCCTGAGCATAGGCTGTCCCCGCAGACAGGACGAGGAGAAGCAGGAAACGGCTGAGCATCATAGAGATTTAGAAAAAGAACTCGGTAGACTATCGGGCGAGAAGCACCTTGCGGGTCCGCGTCGCGCCTGCCGCTTCCAACTGCACGACGTACATGCCGGGGGCGAGGCCGTCTGCGCTGAACCGGACGGTGCCCGCGCCCGCCGCCGCCACCCCCTCGCGCAGCACGGCGACCTCGCGCCCGAGCACGTCGTAGACCGCGATCCGCACCGGCCCCGCCTCGGCGAGGTCGAACCGCAGCACGGTCTCGTCCGCGAACGGATTGGGGAAGGGGGCCCGGAGGACCGTTGCGGTACCCGTCGCGCCGGGTTCCGCGTCCACGATCCTACGCACGAAGCGGTAGACGCGGCGGGTGTCCCACCCGAGCGCGTACAACTCGCCGCCCGCGTCCACGCCGAACGAGGACAGGAGGAGGTCGACTTCGCCCGGCTCGTTGTCATCGTCTCCTGCCAGGAGGAGGGTGTTGGTGGTGTCCCCCGCCGCGGGGTCGATGTCGAGCGCCCACACGCGGCCCGTGCAGAAGTCGCCGTAGACGTACTGCCCCACGAGCTCGGGGAGGTCCGCGCCGCGGTAGACGTAGCCGCCGGTGACCGAGCACATCCCGTCCGCGTGCGGGTACTCCCACGCCGGGAACGTGACGCCGGCCGGGTCGCACGGACCCTCGAAGCAGTGCATCCCCTCGTACATGTCCCAGCCGAGGTTGGCCCCCGCCTCGCGCACGGCGGTCACCTCCTCCCACTGCCCCTGCCCCACGTCGCCGACCCAGAGGTCGCCGGTGACGGGGTCGATGGAGAAGCGCCAGGGGTTGCGCAGCCCGTAGGCCCAGATCTCCTCGCGCCAGCCGTCGGCGTTGCCCGCGAACGGGTTGTCCGGCGGGATGCCGTAGTTCCGACCACCCGATGGATTGTCCACGTCGAGGCGGAGGATGGAGCCGAAGAGCGTCTCGCGGTTCTGGGCGTGGTCGAGAGGGTCGCTCGCCGACCCCCCGTCGCCGAAGGAGACGTAGAGGTTGGCCGCGTCCTCGCCAGGGTGGAAGGCGAGCTTGCCGCCGTTGTGCCACCGGAACGGCTGCTCGACGTCCAGGAGCACGACTTCGCTGCCGAGCGTAGCGCGGGGCGGGGCGTACTCGGTCACGGTGAAGCGGGAGACGATCGACCGGTGGTCCTCGCCCGGGTTCGCCGGGGGCGCGTTGTAGTAGACGAAGAAGTGGCCGTTTTCCTGATAGTCCGGGTGGAAGGCGAGGCCGAGCAGGCCCTCTTCCCACGACGGCTCGTCGTAGCTCACGACAGAGCGGAGGTCGAGGAGCGTGTCGAGCCGGCTCGCGGCCTCGTCGTTCTCGAACGAAAAAAGAAGGCCGACTTGATCGACCACGAACAGGCGCGTCTCGCCGGGGGCTGTTTCGAGCCCGATGGGGACCCGGAAGCGCGGCAACTCGGGGAAGGCTGCCTCCAGTTCGACAGGCTGGGCGATGGCCGGAACCGCGAGGAGCACGGCGACCAGAAAGCAAGCGGGGCGAAGCGTCATGGCAGACAGCAGGCAGAAGAAGGGAGGCGAACGGCGGTCTAGCGGGCGAGGACGACCCTGCGCGTCCGCGTTGCGCCTGCCGCTTCCAGTTGCACGACGTACAGCCCGGCCGGCAGGCCGGCGGCAGCCAGCGTCACGGTGGTCTCGCCCGCCGGAGCCACACCGTCGAGGAGCACCGCCACCTCGCGCCCGAGCACGTCGTAGACCGCTACCCGCGCCGGCCCTGCCTGAGCGAGTTTCACCGTCAGCGCCGTTTCCGCGCGGAACGGGTTCGGGCCGCTGAGGTCGAGGCGAAGGATCTCCGGACTCGGACCGCTACCGGTGGAAGTGTCGGACCCGGAGAAGAACCGGTAGAACTGTCCGTTCTGGCGGACGAGGTACAGCTCGCCGCGGGCGTCTTCGCCGAACGTGGTCAGCGCCGGGAAGGGGCTCGCCGGGAAGCGGAACACCTCGTCATTCACCGGCCGCGCGCCCGACGTGTCGAGCGCCCAGACCCGGCCGGAGCAGTAGTCGCCGTAGACGTAGCGGCCCGTCAGTTCCGGCACCTCGGTGCCGCGGTAGACGTAGCCGCCGGTTACGGAGCAGCCGAGCGAGTGGTTATACTCCCAGACGGGAAATGCCAGCCCCTCCGGGTCGCACGGCCCGTCGAAGCAGGCGTTGCCCTCGTACGTGTTCCAGCCGTAGTTGGCGCCGTCCTCCATCACGTCGATCTCTTCCCACTGGCTCTGGCCGACGTCGGCGATCCAGCCGGTGCCGGTCTCGCGGTCGAAGGAGAAGCGCCAGGGGTTGCGGAGGCCCCACGCGTAGATCTCGTCGCACGTACCGCCCGGCCCGTCGGCGAGGGCGTTCGGCGGGACGGTGTAGCCCGCCTCCTGGCCGCCGATCTCGCCGCAGTCGGGCGCGGCCCCGCCGCCGTCCACGTCGAGGCGGAGGATCGCGCCGAGGAGCGTCGTGCCGTCCTGCCCGTTCTCCTCGGGGTCGCCGCCGGAGCCGCCGTCGCCGAGCGAGAGGTAGAGATAGCCGTCCGGGCCGAAGGCGAGTCCCCCGCCGTTGTGGTTGCTGAAGGGCTGGTCGACCTCGAGCAGGACGAGTTCGGTCGCCGGGTCGGCCATGCTGGGGCTTGAGGCGGAGCGGGAGAACCGGGACAGGCGCGAGCGGTGCGGGGGCCGCGTGCTGTAGTTGACGAAGAGGTACCCGTTCGTCTCGTAATCCGGGTGGAAGGCCAGCCCGAGTAGCCCTTTCTCGCCGCCCGAGCTGACCCGGTCGAGGAGGTCGAGAAACACGCTCGACGAGGCTACGTCCGGGCCGATATCAAACGCCCGTACCACGCCCGCCTGCTCGACGACGTAGAGCCGATCCTCGTCGACCGGGTCGTGCTCCAGCCCGATGGGACTGTCGAACGAGAGGCCCGGGAAGACTTCCTCGACGGTGATCTGGGCGTAGGCGGGAGCGGCAAGCAGCAGAGCAGCAAGGAGAAGTAGACGCATGGCGAGTAGGGCGAAATCGGTGGAGACGGACGGAAGCAGTCTGGCGGGACAGTATATACCCAAACTATCCGGTGCGCGCAGGGTAAATCTAGTGAACCCGTTGGACGGTGGACAGAGGACGGTTGGCGCGTTGCGCAGCGGCCTCGGTAGTTTTCGCGGCTTTGCTTTGCCCGACCTCCCGACCTCCCGACCTCCCGACCTCCCGACCTCCCGACCTCCCGACCTCCCGACCACCCGACCTCCCGACCTCCCGCCCCGCACCAGTACCGAACGAAGCCCACGCATGCCGGGTCCGCGGGGTCACACGGGGGGCCGT
>JBCDKT010000014.1 GCA_038746285.1 Bacteroidota bacterium | reverse complement strand
GTGGCTTTTCTTGACTCGCCCACTCGCCCACTCGCCCACTCGCCCACTCGCCCACTCGCCCACTCGCCCACTCGCCCACTCGCCCACTCGCCCACTCGCCCACTCGCCCAGCTCACCCGCGGCCGAACCGGCGCTCCAGTTCGTCCATCGAGACCTTGATCATCGTCGGGCGGCCGTGGGGGCAGGTGTAGGGCATCGCGCAGGCGAAGAGTTCGTCGATCAGCTTGCGGGCCTCCTCCTCGGGTAGCGAGGTCCCAGGGGCGACGGCGCTGCGGCGGGCGATGCTCTTGGCGAGGCTCTCGCGCCCGCTGAGGTGGAGGTCGCTGCGGTACTGCTTGTACTGGTCGAGCACGTCTTCCAGGAGGCGCTGCACCGAGTCGCGCGAGACGCCGGTCGGGACGCCCTGCACCTTGACCGTCCGGCCGGAGGACGGCGCGAGGTCGAAGCCGAGTTTCTGGAGGTCGGTGGCGAGTTCGAGGATGAGCTCGTAGTCGGCCGCCGGGAACTCGATCGTGACCGGGAAGAGAAGCTGCTGCGAGAGCGCGAGGCCACCGTCGAGCGAGGCCAGGGCCTGCTCGTAGAGGATGCGCTCGTGCGCGGCGCGCTGGTCGAAGAGCATCAGGCCGGAGCGGACCGGCGTGACGATGTAGCGGTGGTGGAGCTGCCACACCGGGGGCCGCTCGCCGAGGCCGAGCGTGCCCGCCTCGTCCTCCAGCGGATCACCCTCAAACGGCTCGGCGCTGGACGGAATCGGGGCCGCCGGGCGTGGGGCATCGTCCCGCGAGAGGTCGTCCACCTCGGGCACGCCGAAGCGGACCCGGCGCGGGGCGGGCGCGGCCGTCGGTTCCGGCCCAGGACTGGCGTCGAAGCGGACCGGCTGGATGGCCGGCGGTGCCTCGGCGCGGCCGACGCCGGCGAAGCCGTCGCCGAGGCTCGGCGTGATGTCGGCGTCGCCGAGCGCCTTCTTGACGACGGCGCGGACGAACCCGTAGACCCCGCGCTCGTCGTCGAACTTCACCTCGGTCTTGGTCGGGTGGACGTTCACGTCGACGTGGCGCGGGTCGAGCGTGAAGAAGAGCGTGAAGAGCGGGTAGGCCCCCTTCGGGAGGAGGTCGCCGAAGGCGGTGGCGACGGCGTGGTCGAGCGAGCGGTTCTTGACGTAGCGCCCGTTGATGAACAGGAACTGCTCGCCCCGGCTCCGGCGCGCGCCCTCGGGCCGCCCGACGAGGCCGCGCACCGAGAGGTAGCTCGTCGCCTCCTCGACGCGGACGAGCGCGTCGTCGCGGCGGTCGCCGAGGAGCTGGCCGACCCGCTGCCGGAGCGCCGCCTCGAAGCCCTCGTCCGAGCCTGCCCCCGCGGAGGCGGGGGGCGCGAGCCGGTAGACCTCCGCGTCGTCGTGGACGAGCGCGAAGCCTACCGTCGGGTTCGAGAGCGCGAGGAACTGGAAAGTCTCGACGAGGTGCTTGAACTCGGTCGCCGGGGACTTGAGGAAGTTGCGCCGCGCCGGGACGTTGAAGAAGAGGTTGCGCACCGCAATCGAGGTCCCGTTCGGAGCCGCGCACGGCGACTGGTCGACGACCGTGCTGCCCTCGATGCGGACGCACGTCCCGGCGGCGTCGCTCCGGCGCTTCGACTTCAGCTCGACCTGCGCCACGGCGGCGATCGAGGCGAGGGCTTCGCCCCGGAACCCGAGCGTGCGGATGCGCTCCAGGTCGGCCGCGTCGGTGATCTTGCTCGTCGCGTGGCGCCCGAAGCACGTCGCCGCGTCAGCCGGCCCCATGCCGCACCCGTCGTCGACGACCTGGATCAGCTCGCTGCCCGCTTTCTGGAGGACGACCGTCACCTGGCGCGCTCCGGCGTCGAGCGCGTTCTCCATCAGCTCCTTCAGCACCGACGCGGGCCGCTGCACCACCTCGCCCGCCGCGATCTTGTTGGCGAGCGCCTCCGGCAGCACGCGCACGAGCCCGTCCGGCGCAGTCTGCGCCGCCGCCTCGCTAGCGGGAATGTCGGTCTTGGGGGTCATGGGTCGAGGGCCGGAGTCAACCGGAAACTAGGCGAGGAGCGCGGCGGAGCGATAATCAAAAGATGATGCCCTGCCGGAGCTCTGCCGGCGGTCTTCCGGTGGGCTCAGCACGGCGAGCGATGCTAGAGCTTCACGTAGAGGTACAGCGCGAGCAGCAGCAGCACCGCGACGGCGATGAAGGCGGGCTGCTTGCCGCGCCGCGTGTTGGTCTTGAACCGGAGCCGCTGCTTCAGCCGCTCGTCGTGGCTCGGGTCGTAAAACCTCGGCTCGTAGGTGAAGCGGCGGGGCTTGGGGCGGTGACGGGGCGACAGCATCGGGGCCTGTTTCGGATGGCGCGAGTATACCGCCCCTCCGCTGCCACCGTTCCGTCAGGGCCACTGGCTGAGTTCATGATTTGCCGGTTGACTGATTATGGCACCTCAATCACCCAATCAGTAAATCACCCAGTCACCAAATACCTCTAACGTGGTCGAGGTAGAGCACGACGAGCGGGACGGCGATCAGCATGGCGTCGATCCGGTCGAGCATCCCGCCGTGGCCGGGGAGGTAATCGCCTGAGTCCTTTACCCCGACCGAGCGCTTGAACATGCTCTCGGCGAGGTCGCCGAGCTGGCTCACCGCGCCGCAGACCAGGCCGATCACCGCAACGTCGACCCACGACAGGAGCGGCACCAGCGTGACCTTCATCACCGCTACGAAGGCGAGCGCCCCGAGCACTCCGCCGGCGGACCCGGCCCAGGTCTTCTTCGGCGAGATGCGCGGGAAGAGCGGGCGCTTGCCGAAGGCCCGCCCGGTGAAGTAGGCGAGCGTATCGGCCGCCCAGATCGCCACCATCGCGGTGAGCGTCAGGAGGACCGCATCAGTCTCGCCGAGGGCCTCGGCGCTCAGCACGCGGAGTTCGACGAAGTAGCCCGCCAGGACGGCTGGGTAGAAGACCCCGAGGCACGTAGTCCCTATGTTCGGGATCGGGCCGCCGACGGCGTCGCTCAGGGGCCGCCGCCACAGTTCGGCGATGAGCGCCCCGGCGAGGCCGACGACCGCGAGTGGAAGCGCCGCCGCCCACACCGGCCGGACGATCACGAGCGCGCCGACGGCGAGGCCGACGCTCTTGAGCGGCCGGATGCCGCCGGCCTCGGCCATCGCGTAGAGGTCGCGCTGCGCCAGCAGCCCGACGAGCACCATGAGGCCCACGAAGAACCACCCGCCGAGGTAGACCGCCCCGATCACGAGCGGGACCCCGACGAGCGCGGTGAGGAGACGCTGCGTGAGGTTGCTCATGGTTCGTGAGGCGTGACGCGTGAGACCGAGCACAACCGTTGGGGGAGCATACACACCAAATACCAAACCCGGCCGCTCACTAGCAGTATGTCATCAGCAGTATGTCATCCCGAACTTGTTTCGGGACCTAAGGGTGTTCCAACGAGATGCTGAAACGAGTTCAGCATGACACTTTGAGCGAGTCTGGCATCACGCGTCACGCATCACTTCTTCACCGGCTCGTCGTCGTCGGGGGCGGAGAAGCGGAGCGCGTCGGGGCCGGAGTCGAGCATGCCCTCTTCATCGGCGGTGTAGGCGTCCTCGGCGTCGGGGTCGGCGCTGAGCGCGGCCTCGGTCAGCTCGGCGTCGGTGAAGGGCTGCGCGTTGATGACCTCCTGCGCCGCGCCCACGTCCTCGGGCCGGACCATCACGCGGACGGCCGCCATGTCGCCGACGTTGAGGTTGAACGAGTGGTCCCGCTGCGTGAGCACGACCGCCGCGAGGCCCGCCGCGTCGAGGCGGTCGCGGACGAGGTCGGCCTCGTAGTCGGTGGAGGTGTTGAAGACGGAGACCCAGTCTTGGTAGGTGCGCGGATCGTCGGACATGGCTGGTCGGGGATGAGGGGCGTGGAGGGAGAGAGGGGAATAGAGGTCGGGTGCGTAGAGCGAGAAGTTGGAGCGAAGCGCCCTCACGCGTCACGTCTCACGAATCAGCAGAGCGCGCCGCCGCCGGAGGAGGAGCACGACGATCCCGGTAGTGGCACCGGCGCTCAGGACGGCAAGATACCACGGCACCGCGATAGCGTCGAGCGCGACGAGGTCGGGGCCCGGGCGGCGCGCGAGGTAGTCGCTCACGACGACGGCGAGTCCGTTGTTTAGCAGGTGGACGAGGACGCCCGCCCACAGGCTGCCGGTCACCCACACGGCGAAGCCCATGTAGAGCCCGAGCGTCGCCAGCGGGAGCAGCTGCGTCGGGCGCAGGTGGAACGCCCCGAAGAGCACCCCGACGAGCACGACGCTCGCCGCCACCCCGAAGCTCCGCTCGACCTGCCGCTGCAAATACCCCCGGAACATCACCTCCTCGCAGACCGCCGGCGTGACGGCGACGAGCAGGAGCGTGACGAGCACGTTCATCTCGGCCCCGAGGACGCGCTCGATGAGCGCCACCTGCTGCGCGTCCCACGCCCGCCACGACTCCGGCAGCGGCAGGTCCGCGTTGAGCGCGCCGAGCCACGCCACGAGCGGCAAGAGGGCGAGCAGGCCGAGGGCGCTCAGGCCGAGGTGCACCCCGTCCGACCGGCGCACCCGCAGGAACGACGCCGTATCCCGCGTGTGGAGCCAGGCCACGAACAGCACGAACCCGAGGAACCCGGCCGCCTGCCCGAGCGCGTTCCCGCCGAAGAGCGCCAGCGCGTTGTCCTCGAGCGACTCCAGCACCGCCTCCATGTCCAGCCCTCCACCCGTTTCGCCGAGCGCCGCCACGATCATCACGACCGACCCGACGAGTTGGTAGACCACGAACCCGCCGACGAACGTCATGAGCGCCATCAGGAGGGGGTGGAACCGCTGCCGCTCCAGCAGACCGTTCAGCCGCACCGGCTTCGCCCACGGCACCGCGTCCCGCAGCACGGGCGTCGCGTCGAGCGGGGCCGGAGCGTCAGGCGGCAGCGTGGCAGGATCGGGCATAGGAGATAGGCGCTGATTGGACGGCCGGCTAGTTGGGTGAGTAGAGCGTCCTAGTCACCCAATCACCAAATCGCCCAATCGCTCAATAACTGTAGTCCAGTCGCCCGCGAACACCTCGACGGGGACGCCGCCGAGCGCGGCCGAGAGGTCGTCCGGGGTGTTCCGGCCGGGGCGGTTGTCGAGGAACAGGCCCTCGAAGTTGACCGAGTCCGGCGGCAGGAGGACGAGGTCACCGAGGCGCCCGGCGTCGGCGAGGGGCTTGAGGGCGGCGTGGAAGCTCTTGAAGTTCAGCAGCCCGCTCACCGTCACCGAGTCGCCGAAGAGCCGGTTCTCCGCCGCGACCACCTGCACGTCGAGGTTCTCGACCTCGCGCAGCACCGGGGCAATACGTTCTTCGAGGAGGGGTGCGGTGAGAGTGCCCGAGACGAGCGTCAGCGTCCGCGGCTCGGGGAGGGCGTCGGGGAAATAGGCGCGCTGGTAGTCCAGCTCGTTCAGGAAGTCGCGGCTCATCCCGACGCCGTTCTCCATCAGCGGGTAGCCGTCGTAGTCATCCTCCTCGGGAAAGTCCCGTTCGGCGAGGAGGTACATCTCGTCCGAGAGGTAGACGAACCCGCGCCCGATCTCGGACCGGAACCGCGCCTGCCAGGCCTCGACCTGGGCGATGAGCGCCCGAGCCTCGTCGGGCCGCAGCGTGCGGAGGTCGGTCAGCTGGCGCCGGTGCTTCGTCAGCCCGACCGGGACGATCGAGAGCGACTCCATCCGGTCGTGCATCGCCGCGAGGTCCTCGACCGTCTTTTCGAGCGCCGCGCCGTCGTTGAAGCCGGGGACGAGGACGACCTGGGCGTGCATGTCGATACCGTGGGCGCGGAGGTATTCCAGCTTCTCCATCAGCCGGTCCTGCTGCGTGCGGTGGCCCATCATCCGGCGGCGGATCTCGTCGGTGGTGCAGTGGACCGAGATGTAGAGCGGGCTCAGGCGCTGCTCGACGATGCGCCGCATGTCACGGTCGCGGAGGTTCGTCATCGTGATGTAGTTCCCGTAGAGGAACGACATGCGGAAGTCGCCGTCGCGGAAGTAGAGCGTGTCCCGGAGCCCGACGGGGTTCTGGTCGACGAAGCAGAAGACGCAGTCGTCGCCGCAGGTCTTGATGCGGAACTCCTCGAAGGCTGCCCCGAGCGGCTCGTCGAGGTCGCGCGAGACGGACTGCTCGCGGAGGTCGCCGCCCATGCGGAGCTTGACCACGAAGCGCTCTTCGGCCGCCTTGAAGCGGAGGTCGAGTTCGTCCTGCACCGTCTCGCCGTTGACGGCGAGGAGCTGGTCGCCGGGCCGCCAGCCGAGGTCGTCGGCGAGCGAGCCGGGCTCGATCTCGGTGATGCGGACGGGCACGGAGTCGCGGGTCGGTGGGCGTGCGCTTCGGGTGCGTGGGCGGAGCTTCCTGTTCGTCGTTTACCTAGCTCTGACTACACACGAGCCGTTCCATACGTCTAGTCGCTCAGAGCGGGTCCGTGAAAAGTCCGTGCCGGGCGCGGGTCCGCTTTGCATCTCCCGGCCGGTTTCGTAGCTTAGGAGCACGAGCAGCGTGCTGCTCACCGTGCGCCCGTAGCTCAGCTGGATAGAGTGCCAGATTCCGGTTCTGGAGGTCGCAGGTTCGACTCCTGCCGGGCGTACACGCCGCACAGAATCGCCTCTCTCGGCCCTGAGAGGGGCGATTCTGCATTTAGCGATGCCTTTCCGCGAAGCCATCGACGCCGACCTCCCAGCGCTCGCGGCGCTCTACGCCGAGGCGGTCCGCGCCGCCGGCCCGGCGTACTATACCCCCGAGCAGGTCGAGACGTGGGCGACAGCAGCCGGCCTCCCGACGTTCCGGCGGCTCGTCCCGCGCCCGCTGACGCTCGTCGCGGAGGACGAGTTCGGCCCTGCAGGTTTCGCAGGTCTCGCTCCCGACGGGCATGTCGCGTCGCTCTACGTCCGGCCCGACCGGATGCGGCAAGGCATCGCCTCGGCTCTGCTCCGCGCCCTGCTCGACCACGCTGCCGACCAGGGTATCGAGCGACTCTACACCGAGGCCAGCGCGCTTAGCCGCCCGGTCTTCGAGCGCTTCGGGTTCGCCCTGGACGAGGTCGAGCGCGTCGAACTGCGCGGCGTGGCGTTCGAGCGCTACCGGATGGTGCGCAGAAACGGGACGGACCGGCAGGCGTAGGCGACCTCTCTCCCCGTCGGTTCACCTCCCGTCTATGTCTCGTCTCAACGCCGCCTTCCTCCTCAGCCTCGTCCCAGTCCTCGCCGGGTGCCTCACGATTCCCCTCGAAGAGGACGGGGTGTTCCAGGCCGAGCGGACCGTCACGCCGGGCGACTTCGACGTGCCCGGCCTCACCCTGGAGGTGCTGTCTATTCCCGTCGCCGACGGCGTCACGCTCGACGCGTGGTGGATGCGCCACGACGACCCGCGGGCGACGGTGCTCTACTTCGGCGGGCAGGGCTTTCTGCTCGTCAAGGCGCGCGCCACACTCGAAGCGCTCGCCGCGCAGCGGATGAACGTCCTCGCTTTCGACTACCGCGGCTACGGGCGGAGCGACGGGACGCCGTCGGTGGAAGCCCTGAAGGACGATGCCCGCGTGGTCTACGACACCCTCGTCGCCCGTCCCGGCGTGGACCCCGGCCGGCTCATCGCCCACGGCCACTCGATGGGCTCGTTCGTGGCGACGGCGCTGGCGACCGAGCGCCCGGTCCCGGCGCTCGTCCTCGAAAACCCGGCGACCGACGTCGAGGGCCTCACCTCGGCACTCATTCCGCTCCTGCTCAGGCCGTTCGTCCGCTTCGACATCGCCGAGCCGCTCCGGGGCGAGAGCAACGTCGAGCGCCTGCGCGCCCTCCCCGGCGTGGCCCTCCTCGTCGCCGGCGGCGAGAACGATGTTATCACCCCGCCCGCGCTCGCCCGCGACCTGCACGACGAGGCCGCCACCGACCGGAAGACGCTCGTCATCGCCTCCGGCCGCGGTCACAACGACATCACTGCGTCGGAGGACTTTGCCGAGGCGTTCGATGCGTTTCTAGACCGGCACGTCGCTCCGCCCGCGCCCTGAGCCGGGGTCTAGGTCCGCTTCAGCACGACGAGCGTGAGGTCATCGTCGAGGGTGCCGCCGCCGGTGAAGCGCCTCACGTCGTCGCGCACGGCACCGAGCACGGCCTGAGCGGACTCCGCGGCGTGCGCCTGGATCCGGGCCAGGAGCCGGTCCTCGCCGTACTCGTCGTCGTCGTCGGCCGCGCTCCAGGCTTCGGTGACGCCGTCGGTGAAGAGGACGAGCGTGTCGCCCGGCTGGAGCTCGGACGCGCCCGAGGCGTAGGGCATGTCGGGGAACGCGCCGAGGAGCACGCCGCCCTCTTCGAGCCGCTCCACCGAGTCATCGGCCCGGACGAGAAAAGGCGGGTTGTGCCCAGCGTTGACGAAGCGGAACTGCCCGTCGCGCCGGTCGAAGACGCCCCAGAAGAACGTGATGAAGGTCGTCAGCCCGGTGTTGCGGTGGATGACGTTGTTGACGCGGGCCGTGGCGGCGGCAAGGTCGACGGTCTCCGCCGCGAGGCTGCCGCGCAGGACGTGGAGGCACGCCTGGAGGTTCGCCATCAGGAGCGAGGCCGGCACGCCCTTGCCCGACACGTCGGCAATCGCGACGAGCAGCCGGTCTTCGTCGAGCGGCATCAGGTCGTAGTAGTCGCCGGCGACGAAGCGGCTCGGGAGGGCGAGCCCGGCGAGGTCGAGGCTCTCGAAGGCGGGCAGGTCCTGCGGCAGCAGGCGCTCCTGGATGTCGCGGGCGAGGCGCATCTCCTCTTCCAGGCGCTCCTTCTCGATCCGCGCCGCGACGCCGCGCGCGTTCTCGATCGAGGTGAGGGCGAGCGAGCCGAGCGAGGTCAGAAACTCGACGTCATCGGCCTGGTAGCGCGCCCCGGTCGGGCGGGGGCCGAGCAGGAGGACGCCGCACGTCTCGTCCTGCATCCGCAGCGGGAGGGCGAGCGCAAAGCCGTCGAGGCCGCCCCACTCGGGCCCGGCGTCCTCGAGCAGCAGGAGGCGTTCGAGCCCGCCGAGCCGGGCGAGCATCTCGTCTCCGAGGGGCTCCGTGTTGCGGTCGGCGACAGCCTCGAAGCGCCCGTACTCGTCGCGGAGCAGAAAGACGTAGCGCCCGACGAGGAGCTGCCCCATCAGGGCGAGCGAGAAGAGCCGGACCGAGCGCTCCACGTCGAGCGTCCGGCTGAAGGCCTGCGAGAGGTCGAACAGGGTGTCGAGCTGCTGGACTTTCTGGCCGAGGTCCTGGTTGGCCTCCTGCAGTTCCTCGACCATCCGGGCGTTGTGGATCGCCGTGGCCGACATGTGGACGAGCGAGTCGACGAAGGCGATCTCGTCGCCGGTGAAGGCTCCGCCCGTCGCCTTCGCCCCGAGGCCGACGAGGCCGATGGCGCGGTCGTGGTAGGTGACGGGCAGCAGGAGGACCACGCCGCGCTCGCGCAGCAGCGCCGGCACGTCGTCGCCCTGGACCACCGCCCGGGGCGGAGCGCCGAGTTGGAGGAGCGTGTCCGGCGCGAGCGCCGGGATCCCCTTGACGGTCTCCACGCGGTGCGCCCCCGCGAGCGGATCGTCGAGCAGGACCACGCCGCGCGTGACGAAGAGCTTGCTCATCGCCGTCAGCAGGAGGTTGCCGAGCACGAAGTCGATCTCCAGCGACGAGCTCAGCAGGCGGCTCGTTTCGAGGAGCGCGCGGAGGTCGAACTTCTGCGTCCGGGCGTCGGGCGTTTCTGGTTCCTGGTTCCTGGTTCCTGGTTCCTGGTTCCTCATGGTCACGCGCTTTGACTAACTAGAAACCAGAAACTATAGACCAGAAACCGTTTCGTCCAGGTGAACGACCTCGGCTTGCCGGGCAAGGCCGCCTTCGATCTGGAGCCGCACGCAGGTCTTGACCGTGTGGAAGCCCTGCCGCCCCGCTGCGCCCGGATTCAGGTAGAGCATCCGGCCCAGGCCTGCCACGCGCTCGATGCGGAGGATGTGGCTGTGTCCGCAGATAAAGATGTCCGGCCGCTCCGCGCGCAGCATCGGCCCGATGCCCTTCGCCCAGCGCCCCGGCCGCCCGCCGATGTGGGTCATCCAGAGCCGCAGCCCTTCGATGCGGAGGCGCTGGTGTTCCGGGGCGCGGTGCCGGACCGGCTGCCCGTCTATGTTGCCGTAGACTGCCCGCACCGGCGCGACGGCTTCGAGCGCGTCGAGGACCTCCGGCGTGCCCACGTCGCCCGCGTGGAGGATCAGGTCAGCGCCCGCGAGCATCTCGGGCAGCGCCGGGTGCAGCCAGCCGTGCGTGTCGGAGACGATGCCGAGCGTCACCGCAGGGTCAAGCGGAGGCCGAAGCGGAGGCTCTGGAAGCGTGGGCCCCATGTGTTGGTCTCGCCCTCGATGTCGGTCCACGCCGCCACCGGGACGCCGATGAACGGCGAGAACTGGTAGCCTGGCCGGTTGAACTCCACGCCGGCGCGGAGCCACCCCACGCCGCCTCGGTACCGCCCTGTCGCTTCCTCCTCCTCGTCCTCCGCTGCAAGCTCCGCGCCGGCGTCCTCGAACGGGCGCGACTCGACGAGGTCGTAGTCCATCGCCTCGGCCAGCAGCGTCAGGAAAACGTTGCTCCCGGCCGGGTCGAAGTGGACGTGGTGCCCCCACATCAGGTGGATCTCCTGGCCGATGGCCCGTGTCCGCACGAGCTCAGGCTCGGGCACCTCCAGGCCGATCTCCAGCGGGTTGGGGACCTGCAGGCGCTCGTAGCCGACCTGGGCGTGCCGCAGGCCGATCGCAAAGCTCGACGTGACGGTCGGCGAGAGGTTGGAGGTGGAGACGAACGCGATGTCGGTCTGCCGGAAACCCAGCCCGCCCTCGCTCGCCGGGTCGACGGCGATGCGCACGGCGTAGTCTGTGCCCTCGTTGTGCCAGTAGGGCTTGAGGACGATCCAGCTCAGCCGGACGGGCCCGCCGCCGAGTTGGCTCACCAGGCCGCCGCTCGCGTCGAAGACCGCGCTCACGTCGAGCTGCGAGGCGAGGGCGTAGTCGAGCTGGAACGAGAGCGCGAGCGGGCCGCGCGGGTCGGCGTCGGACGAGCGCTGGAAGGGGCCGGACGAGCGGTAGCCGATCTCGCCGGAGAGCGCGAACCCGTCGTAGAAGGCCCGCCGCGCCGACTCTTCCTGGTAGAACGGGTCGAGCACATCGAACGGCCGCTGCGCGAGGGCGAGCCCCGGCAGCAGCGCGAGGCCGAGCAGGGCCGCGAGCAGCACCCGGCTGCGACGCGCGAGAACCTGGAAAGAGCAGGAAACCATGATCGGCCCTCCGTCCGGTGACGGGGTGGGTACGGGCCTACAAGGTAAGCGTTTCCCCGGGCTTCAGCGAACGCGCCTCGAACCCGGCCGCGCGCGCTTTCTCGGCGAACGCGTCCGGCGTGCCCGTCAGGAACGGGAATGTGCCGTAGTGGACCGGCAGCGACAGCGCCGGCTTCAGGACCTCGACGCAGGCCACCGCCTCGTCCGGCCCCATCGTCACCACGTCGCCGACGGGCAGGATGCAGAGGTCGATGTCGTAGGCCTCGCCGATGCGCGCCATCTCGCCGAAGTAGCAGGTGTCGCCGGTGATGTAGACCGTCTTGCCCCCGATCTCCAGGATGTAGCCGTTCGGGTTGCCGCCGTAGGTGCCGTCAGGGAAGGACGACGAGTGCCGGGCGTAGGTCTGGACCACGCGGCCCCACCCGAAGTCGAACGCACCGCCGGTATTCATCGGCTGCGCGTTCTCGTGCCCGTGCTCGCGGCCGGCGTAGGTCACGATCTCATAGTTGGCGACGAGGAGCGCATTCGTGCGCTGAAGAATGCTCGGCGCGTCGCCCCAGTGGTCGCCGTGGGCGTGGGTCAGGAGGACCACGTCGGGCGCGAGGTCGTCCGCCGCGACGATGCCTTCGGCGTGGCCGTTGCCGGAGATGAAAGGGTCGAAGAGCAGCGTGACGGGCGAGGCCCCGTCCAAACCGCCGGTCTCGATCTGGAAGGCGGCGTGGCCGTAGTAGGTGAGGGTCATCTCGATGTTGGATTTGCGATCGGGGATTTGAGAGGCTGCTCGACGTGCGTCTCCAAAATAGGGGACACTACCCCAATCCAAAACCGTCAATCCAAAACCTAAAACCGCTCTACCGCGTCAGCGTCAGCTTGTGGGCGGCGCTGCCGTCGGGGGTCTCCAGGCGGACGAAGTAGATGCCACTCGGCAAGCCGTCCGCCGTGAAGCGGTACTCGTGGCGCCCGGCGGGGAGCGTCTCGTCGACGAGCGAGGCGACGCGCGTGCCGGCCACGTCCCACACCGAGAGCCGGACCGGCACGGAGCGCGCGAGTTCGTACGTGATCGTGGTGCTGGCCTGGAACGGGTTGGGCGAGTTGCCGACGATGAGGGCGGTGGCGGCCTCGGCCCCGAGGCCGAGCTTGAAGGCCCCCGAGACGCGCTCCGGCTCGCCCGGCGTCACCTGCCGGACGCGGTAGTAGAGCACCCGCCCCTCCGGCGGCAGGTCGGTGTGGGCGAAGCGGACGCTGCCGTCGACGCTCTCGCCGACGGACTCGGCGGCCCGCACCGTCCCGACTGCCTCGAAGCGCTGCCCGTCGGACGAGCGCTCGACCTGGAACTCGGTGGCCCGGCGGTTCTTGGTCTGCCAGGTCAGCGTGACGATCCCCTGCTGCACGGACGCTTCGAGCGCCTCGACGGGGAAGGTGAACGACAGGTTCGAGGGCACGCGGAGGACGGCGTCGGGGACGGTTACCAGCACGTCGGCCGGGAGCGGCGCGTCGAATCCGAGGCGGAACACACCGGCCGCAGCTTCCTCCAGCGGGACGCGCATCGTGCGCCGGATGTCGACGGCCGGGCGGGCCGCGCTCCACAGGCGGAACTCGTCGAGGTAGCCCGAGAAGCGGCGGGACGACATGGCCCCCGGCCGCTCCGGGCGTCCTCCGAGGGCGAGCGACATCGTGTTGAGCATCCCCGCCTGCTCGCTGCTCTGCAGGGAATCCACGCGTAGCCCGTCTACGAACAGCCGGGCGCGCTCAGCCAGCGGGTCGTTCACGAGGGCGACGTGGTGCCACGCTCCGTCAGCCACGGGCGCGTCTGATTGCATCTTCTCATGGTGGCCCGGGCGGCCTCGGTACACCGCGAGGCGGCCGTGCCCGTCCACGACGAACTCCAGCGGGTAGGGCCGGTCCTCGTCTCCGTCCCACGTCGAGAGCACCGTCTCGTGCACGCCCAGCGTGCGCAGCCAGAACTCCATCGTGAGGGGCTCGCGCGGGTCGAGCGAGGGAAGGGCGCGGCGGCGCAGCGCGACCGGCGGCGTCTCGCCGTCGAGGTGGAAGGCGCGGTTGCGGCCCACTGGGAGCGCCTCGCGCACGTAGGCCTGCCACGGGATAGCGGCGGCGCGCTCAGCACGCCCCGGCAGGAGAGGGGCGACGCGGACCTCCTGGTACCCGAGCCTTGCACCTACCGTCAGGCTGACGACGAAGGTCTGCGCGCCGCGTAGCGGCTCGGCCGTCACGGCGCGCGGCCGGGTTCCGGCGGGTGCTTGCACCTCGGCCTCGACCGGGACGGAGGCGCGGGCGTAGACCGCCTGCACGCGCTCCACCGTCCACTCCGGCGGAAGCTCTAGCTGGAGCCCTTCGATGGGCTCGCTGCCGGGCCAGTGGAAAAACGCGTTGACCTGCTGCTCCGCGTCCAGGGCGTGGACCGTCCTATCAGTCTCCAACTGCGCCCACGCGGCCGAAGCCGGGAGCAGAGCGAGAAGACAAAGGCAGCGCGTAACGAAAAAGCGTATCGCGTCCAAGAGAGCATGTGGTGGCCGAAACAGGGCTCCGCCGCGGCGAAGCGGCTCCGAAGGTAGGGCGCGGAGCGGGTCCGCGTCAACCTATCAACGGGAATCGCCCCTTTCTTCGCATAGGGGGTGCCACTATGCGACAGGAGGCCGCCCGACCGGTCTTGGGGGGTCCGTTTCGGCAATTCATACCGCCGCAGCGAAGGAAAATTGTGCCGCCTCGCCCGGCCTGTTCTGCTCCAAGCCGGCTCTCTGCGCTTGGCCTCGCCTTTGAGAGACGGCCGCCGGTCCCACACCGAACGCCATGCTCTTTCGACTTCGCAACGCTGCCGCCTCCATGTCGGAGATGAACCGGCAGCAGGAACGCACCGCGAACAACCTCGCCAACGCCAACACGGTCGGCTTCCAGCGCGACCGGACGTTCACCGACGTCATCAGCCGGCTCGTCGACGACGAGGACAACCCCACCAGCCAGCGCACTATTACGCCTTGGAGCGACCCGCAGCGCGGGGCCTTCGAGGCGACGGGCAACCCGCTCGACGTGGCGCTCGGCGGCGAGGGCTTCTTCGTCGTCACCGACGCGGCGGGCCAGACGCGCTACACCCGCGCCGGACGCCTCCAGCCGACCCCAGACGGCACCCTGATGACGCCGGACGGCTTCACGATCCAGGGCACCGACGGCCCGCTCCGGCTCCCGCCCGACGCCGGCCCCGTTACGGTCTCCGCCGACGGCGCGGTCCGCGCGGGCGAGCAGGACATCGGGGCGCTCCGCACGGTGCGCTTCGCCGAGGGCACCGCCTTCGAGCGCTTCGACGGGGCCACGTTCGGGACCGACGCCGAGCCGGAAGCGCTCGACGCGCCCGACGTCCGCCACGGGGTCGTCGAGACGAGCAACGTCAACCCGATGGCCGAGATGACCGACATGATCACCCACTTCCGCCTCTTCGAGTCGCAGCAGAAGATGCTCCAGACCACCGACCAGGCCCTCGGCCTCGTCACCCGCGACCTCGGAAAGTTCTAGCGAGTGACGAGGTGCGAGTGTCGAAGGGCGAATTCCCTCGGCACTCAGCACCTGTTCGTCGCTCGACATTCGCAACTCGACCCTCTCCTCATGCTTCGAGCCCTCCGCACGGCCGCCCTCGGGATGAGCGCCCAGCAGCGCGGCGTGGACAACACCGCGAACAACCTCGCCAACGCCAACACGACCGGCTACAAGCGCTCGTCGGTCGTCTTCCACGACCTCCTCTACCAGAACGTCCGCATGGGCGGCGAGGAAGCCGGCGGGGCCGACCCCGCCTCGATGCAGATGGGGCACGGCGCGACGGCCGTGGCGACGGTCCGCAACTTCGTCCAGGGCAGCCTCGCCGAGACCGGCAACCCGCTCGACCTCGCCGTCAACGGCGACGGCTTCTTCCAGGTCCGCAAGCCCGACGGCCAGATCGCCTTCACGCGCGACGGCACGTTCGCGCTCAGCGCCGACGGCGAACTCGTCACCCAGAACGGCCTCCTGATCGAACCCGACATCTCGGTTCCGCCCGAGGCGTCCCGCATCAACGTCAGCCAGGACGGCATCGTGACGGCGCGCCTCGCGGGCGAGCCGGAGCCGGTCGAACTCGGGCAGCTCGAGCTGGCGCGGTTCGCCAACCCCGGCGGGCTGGGCAGCCTCGGCGGCAACCTCTTCGAGCAGACCGACGCCAGCGGCGAGCCGACGATCGGCCTCCCCGGCGAGGACGGCCTCGGGATGCTGAGCCAGGGCTTCCTGGAGACGGCCAACGTGGAGGTGGTCCAGGAGATGGTCAACCTCATCACCGCGCAGCGGGCCTACGAGCTGAACTCGAAGATGGTCACGACGAGCGAGGAGATGCTCCAGATCGCCAACAACGTCAAACGATGAGGAGGCTGTCGGCTGCCGGCTTTCAGCTATCGGCTGTTGGCTCTCGGCTGCTGGCTCTCTGATCCTCACGCTGCCTACCGCTATGGTCCTCTGGCTTGCCCTGCTGCTGACCGCGCTCGCCGCGCCCGGTGATCCGCCAGGCCTGCAGGCCGTGGTCGAGCGCGCCCTCGCCGAGCAGTTTCCTGCAGACGCCGAGCAGCTCCGCGTCCGCGTCCTCCGCACCGGCGGCGACGTGAGCGCCCCGCCGCTCCGCATCACGCTCCCTGCTGGGTCGGGCCTGCCGCGCGGGCACACCCAGGTCGATGTGCTGACCAGCACGCCGGACGGCTGGCAGAAGACCGGGTGGGCCCTTCTCCGCATCGCCCACTTCGACTCGGTCGTCGTGGCCCGGCGCACGGTGCGGCGCGGCGAGGCCGTGGCGACGGCCGACCTCGGCACGGCGTGGCTGGAGACGACAGCGTTCCACGGCGAGCCACTGCGCGCAGCCGACCTCCGCACCTTCGACGGTGACCTTTTCGCCGGCCGGACGCTGCGCGAGGGCCGGGCGCTCCGCCGGGGCGACCTCCGCCCGGCCTACGCCGCCGACACGGGCGACACCGTGACGATGCACTACCGGCGCGGCGGGGTTGCCTTCTCGGTCCCCTGCCACGCCCGCGCGCCCGGTGCCGTCGGCGACGCCGTCCGCCTCTTCTCGCCGTCTACCGGCACCACCTACCGCGCCCGCCTCACCGCGCCCGGCGAGGCTTCGTGGATCGCCACGCTCTAACCTCCAAGCCCATGCCCATCCGCCTCATCATCGTCGCGCTCCTGCTCAGCCTCGGGCCTGCCGCCGCAGCCCAGTCCCTCTTCGCCGACCCGAAGGCGTCGCAGCCCGGCGACCCGATCACGATCGTTCTCGCCGAGCGGACGTCGGCCTCCAGCGTGAGCCAGTTCGAGGACCGCTCGCAGGCCAGGCTCAGCGGCAACGCCAACGTCAACGGTGGCAGCATCACCGGGCAGTTCGCGCTTGGGACGAACATGAGCCAGGACCAGGAGGCCGAGAGCCAGGCCGTCCAGCGCGACCTCCTCAGTGGGACCATCACCGCCCTCGTCGTGTCGGTCGACAGCACGGGCAACCTGCAGATCGCGGGCGAGCGCTCGCTCCACGTCAACGGCGTCACGCATCTGATGAGGGTCGAGGGCACAGTGCGCCCGCTCGACGTGACCTACAACAACACGGTCCTCTCCTTCCAGATCGCCAACGCGAGCGTGGACTACCGCCAGAAGGGGCTGCGCCACAAGTTCTTCCGCCCCGGCACGATCCTCAAGATCGGAGCCGCCGCGCTCGTCGGGGCCGCCATCGCCCTCAGCAGCCAGTGACCCCGATGCCTCGACGCTTCCTCCCCATCCTCGCCATCCTCCTGCTGCTCGGCGGCGACGCCCTCGCCCAGAGCACCGGCACGGCCCGGCTCAAGGACCTCGTCGTGCTCGAAGGGGCCGCCCCGGTCCAGCTCACCGGCTACGGGCTCGTCGTCGGCCTCGACCGGACGGGCGACCGGGTGCGCGGGCGGCGCGGCGCGCCCCACACGGTGCAGAGCATCACCAACATGCTCCAAGCCTTCGGGATCACCGTCGACCCGGCCCTGCTCTCGGCGCGCAACGCGGCGGCGGTGATGGTGACCGCGACGATGGACCCGTTCAGCGGCCCCGGCGGCCAACTCGACGTGACGGTCTCCGCGCTCGGCGACGCGCGCTCGCTCTCCGGCGGCGTGCTCCTCCAGACCCCGCTGCTCGACCCGATGCGGTCCCAGCTCCACGTCATGGCCCAGGGGCCGGTCTCGACGGGCACCGTGGTGGCGGCCAACCTCGGCGCGAGCGCCCGCACGGGTCCGACCAACACCGGGCGCGTCCCCGGCGGCGGCCTCGTCGTCGTCGGCACGTCGGCGTCGGTGGCGGGCACCGACCTCGGCCTCGTCCTCAAGCAGCCCGACTTCACGAACGCGACGGCCGTCGCCGAGGCGGTCAACAGCCTCCTGCCGGGAGCCGCGACCGTCACCCACGCCGGGCTGGTGCGCGTGGACGCCTCCGGCGACGAGGGCGGTGCGGTCGGCCTGATGGCAAAGCTCGAAGCGCTCAGCGTGACGGTCGACGTGCCGGCGCGCATCGTGATCAACGAGCGGACTGGGACGATCGTCGCCGGCGGCAACGTCCGCATCAGCGAGGTCATGGTGACCTACGGCGGCCTCGTGATCTCGACCGAGACCGAGCCCTTCGTCTCGCAACCCGCCCCGCTCTCGAACGGCCAGACGGTCGCGGGCGAGGTGGGCCGCGCCGGGATCGAGCAGGAAGTCGCCCGCAGCGTCGTCCTCCAGCCCAACACCGACGTCGCCGAGCTCGCCGCGGCGCTCAACGAGCTCGGCCTCGCCGCGCGCGACGTGATCTCCATCTTCCAAGCCATCGACCGTGCCGGCGCGCTACAAGGCGAACTGGTGATTCTGTGACGGTAGGGGTTTGATTAATCAAACCCCTACGCCTCTCCTTCCAACATGACTGGTCCTCCCGTCACTGTCACGCTCGCACCCGCGCAGGCGTCGCCCACGCCTGACAAACCCCGCACCCGCGCCGAGGCAGCCGAGCAGTTCGAGGCAGTCCTCGTGCGCCAGTTCGTGCAGGCGATGACCAAGAACCTGTTCGAGCACTCGCTCTCCGGCGAGGGCGGGCTCGCCAGCGGCCACGCCGACACGCAGCGCGACGTGCTCACCGATGCCCTCACCGACCACCTCGTCCGTGGCGGGGCGCTCTCGCTCTCCGACCTTCTCCTGCGCCAGTGGTCACACAACCACGACCCCACCGCCGACTAATCCACCCTGCCTTTGCCTGCTATGTCCTCCTCCGAAAACGTACCCGCTACCGTACGACCGCAGCCTGCGGTAGAGTCGCTGCTCAAGACGCTAGACCAGGAAGGCGAAGCGGTCGAGCGGCTCGCCGAAGCCCTCGGCGAGCAGCTCGCCGCCCTCCAGACGAACCACCAGGAGACGCTCATGGACGCCACCGACGAGGCCAGCCGCGCCGTCAGCGAGATGCACCGCCTGCGCCAGGTGCGGGAGCGCCAGACCCGCCTCCTGGCGCGTCTTCTCCACGTAAAGGCCTCTAGCTCCGGCGAACTGGCCGAGGCCCTGGCCACCCACAGCCAGCCGCTCGCAGACCGGCTCCGGACGGCCCACGAGGCCCTGCGAGCGCGTGTGCACGCCACGCGGGAGCAGTCCGACGAGCTCGCCTTCGCACTCCACGTCGCCGCCCACATCGGGCGCGAGATGCTCCTCGCTTGGCAGCACGCCGAGGCCCCGAGCCGGGTCTACACTGCGGGCGGCACGGGGTCCGACGTTACGCCGCCCCGCCCCTTCGTCAACCACCTCGGGTGAGCCATGAGCATCCAGAACCTCTACCGGTTGGGCCAGCACTCGTTCGGCGTGTTCAGCGCCCAGATGAACATCGCGGGGCAGAACATCGCCAACGCCGCGACGCCAGGCTACTCGCGCCGCCGCCTCACCCTCGCCACCATCGGCCCGCCGGGGCGAGGGCCGCAGTTCGGCTCCTCGTTCCCAACCGTCGGCGTCGGTGTGTCGGCTGAGCGCCTGGAGCGGATGCGCGACGGGCTGCTGGTGTCGGCGGCGGACGACGCCCGCACCCGGTTCGGCGGTGCCGACGAGGAAGCGCGCCTGCTGGGCGCGGTCGAGGGCTTGTTCGGGGTCGGCAGCGGGGCCTCGCTGCAGGACACGATGGGCGACTTCTGGAACGCGTGGAGCGACCTCGCGGGCAACCCCACGGACACCGGCGTGCGCACTTCGCTGCTCAGCCAGGCCGAGACCGTCGCCGGAACGCTCAACGACCTCGACAGCAACCTCAACCGGCTCGCGGGCGAGACCCAGACCGCGCTCGGCGAGAGCGTGGGCGAAGTCAACGGGCTGCTCGACGAGATCGCCGCGCTCAACACCCAGATCCGCGCCGCGCAGGCGGCCGGCTCGCCGGACCTCGCGGCGGAGGACCGGCGCGACGCTGCCGTCGCCGCCCTCTCGGCCTACGTCCCCGTCAGCGTCTCCGAGGAGTCCGACGGCTACGCGGTCACCATCGACGGCATGATCGCCGTGCAGGGCGACCAAGCGCTCGGCCTCACGCTCGACACGGCACCTGGGGAGCCCGCCAGCGTCCGGTTCGAGGGTACCACCGTCGCCTTCTCGGCCTCCGACGGCAAGGTCGGAGCCCAGCTTCGCACGCTCAACGAGACCATCCCCGGCACCCGCGACGCGCTCAACAGCTTCACCGAGGCGCTCGTCACCGAGGTCAACGCAAAGCACGCCGCCGGCTTCGGGCTCGACGGCAGCACGGGGCTCAACTTCTTCGACCCGGCTGGCCTCACCGCCGGGTCCATCCAGCTCTCCAGCGACCTGGACGATCCTGCGAAGATCGCCGCCTCCGGTGTGCTGGGCGAGCTCGGCAACTCCGACGTAGCGCTCGCGCTCGCCAAGCTCCGCGAGGGCTTCGACCAGCAGGTCGTCGACCTCGTCTCGGGCGTCGGGACCCAGCTCCGGGCCGCCCAGACGGCGGCCAACGGGCACGCCTCCGTGGTGTCCCACCTCGACGCGATGGCGCGGGGCGTCTCCGGCGTCTCCATCGACGAGGAGATGACCTATCTCCTCGAAGCGCAGCAAGCCTTCGCCGCCGCCGCCCGCATCATCAACACCGCCGAGGAGATGATGGATACGCTTCTAGCCCTGTAGCTCTCGAACCCTACCCTCCCATGATCTCATCCCGCATTGCGCGCCAGGAGAGCCTCTACGTCTCGTACGCGAACTCTGCCATCCCCGGGATCCGGCGCGACCTCGCCGGCTTTCAGGAGCAGCTCATCACCGGGCGCCGGGTCAACCGGCCGTCGGACGACCCGGTGGCGTTCGCCCAGGCGCGGATGCTAGAATCCCTCGACGAGCGCTACGCCCAGTACGGCCGCACGATCGACTCGTCGCGGCTCTGGGTCAACCGAACGTCGGACGAACTCAGCAACCTCACCGAGCGCTTCGCCGAGGCCTACGAGGAAGGCTTGCAGGCGCTCAACGACACCCTCAACGAAGGCGACCGCGAGGCCATCGCCGGCCGCGTCGAGGCACTGCTGGACGAGGTGATCGACGGCCTGAACGCCCAGTCCGGCAGCGAGTACCTCTTCGCCGGGACGCGCACCACGACCGCGCCGTTCGACGAGGACGGGGCTCCCACCGGCGACCTGAGCGGGGCGCGCAACCGGCAGATCGGCCCGAACACCGAGCTTGCGATCAACATCTCCGGCGAGCAGGTGCTCGATCCTGGCGAAGGCTTTACGATCGTCGAGAGCCTGCAGAACCTCGCCGACGCCTTGCGCGGCGCCGACATCGGCGTGCCGGGCGACGAGCCGTCGGACCTGGCCGAGGCCGTCGGGCAGGTGGGCACAGCGCGCGACCACCTCATCGACCTCGGGGCCGCGCTGGGTGCCACGGCGCGGCGCCTGACGACGGCCGAGTACCAGCTCCAGAACGCCTCCATCGAGACCGAGCGCCGCCGCTCCGAACTCGAGGACGCCGACTACTTCGAGACCGTCACGGCGTTTCAGCAGGCCCAGACCACCCTCGAGGCCGCCCTCGCCACCACCGCGTCTATCACTCAGACTACCCTGCTCGACTACCTCCGCTAGCCGGCATGCCCCTAGTCTGACCGTGCCCCATGACCCCCGCCACGCGCCCATCCCCTAGTCCGGCCAGTTCGCTCGGGAGCCTGGAGCTCCGGTGCCCACCACTGCCGCACACGCTCGTCGAGGCCCTCAACCTCGTCGACAACCCGGCGCAGATCAACACCAAGACCGTGACGTCGCTGCTCGAGCGCGACCCGCTCGTGATCGCCCGGCTGCTCCAGACAGTCAACTCGGCGTACTACGGCCTCCCGCGCACCATCAGCAGCCCCGAGCGGGCCGTCGTCATGCTCGGGCCGGTGGCCGTCGTGGGGATTATCGTGGGGATGAGCATGCTTCGGCTGCGCTCCGTGCTCGAGGGCCCCGCCAGCGACTGCTTCTCGCGGCTCATCCTCCACAGCATCGCCACGGCCTACCTCGCCGACTCTCTGACGAAGGACCAGAGCCCGTGTGTGACCCCGCCCGCCGGCCGGACGCGGACCGGGTCGGGCTACACCGCAGGCCTCCTCCACGACTTCGGCAAGATTATCCTCGTCTACAACGTCCCCGACAAGGCGGTCGCGCTCTACGACGAGGGCTCGCTCTCGGTGCGCGCCGAGAGCGCATGCGAGATGGAGAGCCTCCTGTTCGGGTCCGACCATACGGAGGCCGGCGCGTTCGCCGCTCGCAAGCTCCGGTTCCCGGACCCGCTCGCCCACGTCGCCCGGCACCACCATGCCCCGGAGCAGGCCGATCCCGAAGCGGCCCCGCTCGTCCGCGCCGTGGCCGTGGCCAACCTGGCTGCCGGCGCGATGGGCTACGGCTTCACCGAGGCCCGCTCGTGGGAGGCCTGCACGGCCGACCCAGTGTGGGCGCTCTATGCGGAGCATGCCCCGCCCTGCACGCCCGAGGCGCTGACCGACCTGCTGGCCGCGAAGCAGACCGACCTGGACGAGTACGTCCGCTCCTTCACCATGCCCACCCCCTAGGGCGTGTGAACATTCACCCGAACCGGCTCTCACGGGCCAGATTCCATCCTCGCGGCGTTGCACTCGTCGCCCGATGCTATGGCATCGACGTGGAGTCGCTTCGCTCCTCGATGCTGCGCATTCTCGTGCGCCTTGCGAGGCCGCAATCGTGACCTCGCGCGAGCCTAGTCTTGCAATTGTCCACACGCCCTAGTCCACCTACCGCGGCCCCACTATGCCTGCCTCCCCCTCTGCCCTCAGCGGCCTCGAGCTTCGCTGCCCCCCGATGCCCGAGACCCTCCTCGAAGCGCTCACCCTCTCGAAACAGCCCGACCGGGTCACGCCGGCGAGCGTCACGGCGATGCTGCAGAAAGATCCGCTGGCCGTAGCCTGGCTGCTCAAGATGGCCAACTCGTCGCTGCACGGCCTCCGCCGGGGTATCAGCACGCCGGAGCGCGCCGTGCTCATGCTCGGCCCGATGCAGGTGCTCGGCCTCGTCGTGGGCATGAGCATGCTCAGGCTCCGCTCCGCGCTCAGCGGCCCCGCCGGACCGAGCTTCAACCGGCTCATCCGCCACAGCGTGGCGGCGGGCCACCTCGCGCGCTTCCTGGTCGAGGAGCTGCCGGCCCAGCACGGCGCGGCCCCGAAGGCGAGCCTCAAGGGGGTCGGGATGACGGCGGGGCTGCTGCACGACTTCGGCAAGATCGTCCTCGTCTACAACTTCCCCGACAAGGCCGTCCCGCTCTACGACCAGTACGGCCTCACCGAGACCGACGTGGCGGCGCTCCAGGAGCGCGAGCGCCACCTCTTCGGCTGCGACCACACCGAGGCCGGCGTCTTCGCCGCAAACGAGCTCGACTTCCCCGACATGCTCGCCCAGGTCATCCACTTCCACCACCGTCCGAGCCAGGTGCCGGGCGACGCCGCCATGCGCCACCTCGTCGCCACCTCGTCGCTGGCCGACCTCGCCGCGCGCGCCCTGGGCTACGCCTTCACCGCCCCCTGCTCGCAGGAGACGTGCAGGGCCGACCCCATGTGGGCCCACTACCTCCCCTTCGCGCCGGCGGCCATCGGTGCCCCGGAGCAGCTAGCCGACGCGGTCTTCGCGCTGAAGGAGCACCTCGACCAGCAGGTCCAGTCGTTCTCCCCACCGAGTATGGCCTAGGTCGTGTGGACAGTTGCAGGGTCAGGTTCGCACGCGGTCACGATCTCGACCTCGCGATCTCGACCTCGCAAGGCGCACAAGAATGCGAAGCCTCGAGGAGCGAAGCGACTCCACCCAGATGCCGCAGCATCGGGCAGAGCCTGTCCTGAGCGGAGTCGAAGGAAGTGCAACGCAGCGAGGGTGGAATCCGGCCCGTGAGAGACGATCTGGGCAGACGTCCACACGGCCTACGTGCTGCGACAAGCTCCCGTTGACAGGTATGTCGTCCTGAACGTGGTTCAGACCGCGCAGCAGCGGCGCAGCCCATCTACGGGCCACGCCCCAGATCCCGGATCGGGGTCCGGGATGACAAAGAAGAAAGCCTGTCCGTCTCAACGTGCCAGAGGACTAAGGCTTTGTTTTCACCCTCTAGCGTCATCCTGAACTCGCTTCGGGACCTCGGGCGTGCGCCTCAGGCTCGGCGAGGCCCCAGGACCGGGCACGACGGCCCTCCTGTGCTTCCGAACGCGCCCTAGACGAGCCCCCAACGCCGCGCCGGTCAGGGGCAGCGCCGAACGCCAGCGCCCCCCCTTTTGCGTGGGCGTCCGGGCACAGGAACGATCCTATATCCTGCCTGCATAGCTACTTAGCCGAGATTTTCTGGTGCCGCGCTTAGTGCGGCTGACGGGGACTCGATAACTGGACCAACATCACGAACCATCCTACCCCCAGCCACACACCAATAGGTACACCATCATGGGTATCGGAGACCTCAACAGGATCAACTCCAACGTCCAGTCGCTCCAGGCGCTGGGCTCGTTCAACAAGACCAATGACATGCTCGGCATGCGCCAGCTCCGCCTCTCGACTGGCATGCGGATCAACCGCGCCGAGGACGACTCGGCCGGCTACGCGATCGCCAAGAAGCTCGAGAGCCGGGTGCGCGGGCAGGCCCAGGCCATGTCCAACGTCGGCGACGCCAAGAGCATGCTCACCGTCGCCGAAGGCGCGCTCGGCAACGTGATGGACATCCTCCAGACGATGAAGGAGAAGTCCGTCCAGGCCGCCAACGACTCGCTCGGCGACTCCGAGCGCAACGCCATCCAGAACCAGATCGACGCCCTCTCGAGCGAGATCACGGACATCCTCGAGACGGCCGAGTTCAACGGCAAGGACCTCTTCACCGACGCCGCCGCCGGCACCGACCTCTCGTTCCACGTCGGCTCCGACAAGGGCGACAGCTTCGACGTCAACATCGGGCGCACCAGCAAGAAGGCGCTGATCGGCAACGGATCGAGCGTTGACACCTCCGGCCTCACCGCCGGCGACGTCACCGTGCGGGCCTACAACGGCACCTCGGCGAAGGACTACACCGTCACGCTCGACACCACAGTGGACGAAGCCGCCGACACCGAGAACCGGATCGCGGCGGGTGCCACGTTCACGCCCGGGGCCACCTCGTTCGCCGTCGGCGAGACGGTCGAGTTCCGCGCCGTCACCAATGAGGTTGGTAGCGCCACCGACGCGCAAAAGGCTGCGAGCATGCGCCTCGAGATCAAGAACGCGGACGGTGAGTTTGAAACCGTCTCTGGCTTCGACGACATCGACCTCAGCGATGGCGCGGGCGACGTCACGGTCGGCCTCAACGGCCTGTCGTTCGACATCACCGACGCCGCTGACGGCACCGACGAAGGCACGATCGCCGACGGATTCACCTTTTCACTGACCACGGGCGGCCTGACCGACGGTGACGGTGGAGTGGCGTACAACGGAGCCACGGGGACGTATACGTCCAACGATGGCCTCCTCCAGTTCAGCGGCGACTTCGCCGGCGCCGCCGCCAGCGACACGTTCTCCGTCTCGGCCGACACCGGCGGCGTCAACGTCACCTCCAACGACGCCGCCCGGGACTCGATCGATACAATCGAGACCGCCATCCAGGCGCTCTCGGATCAGCTCGGCTCGATCGGCGACAGCCAGTCGCGGCTCTCGTTCAAGCTGGACAACCTCCAGACGGCGATGACCAACAACGAGGCGGCCCGGAGCCGGATCGAGGACGCGGACTTCGCCAAGGAGCAGATGGAGATCGTGAAGCTCCAGATCCTCCAGCAGACCGGCATCGCCTCGCTGGCCCAGTCCAACGCGGCCCCGCAGTCGATCCTCTCGCTCCTCGGCTAAGCCGGGATCAGTAGACCGGCAGCAGGTCGCACGCAGGCTGAGCCGCCGCTTCCCCCGGGAGGCGGCGGCTCGCTCATTGGGCCAGGCCGGCGGCGCTTAGTGGTGCCTACTCAGACCCGATAACCAGAGCAGACCCACTCCTTACTTCCTCCCCCCTATTCCCATGCATGCTGCCTCTCGGATGCGCCAGTACCAGCAGCAGGACGTCACGACCTCCTCGCCCGAGCGCCTCGTCGTGAAGCTCTACGACCTCGGCATCGCGGCCTGCTACCGGGGCGACCGCGCGAAGACCCGCGCGGTCCTCGTCGAGTTGATGTCGGCGCTCGACCATGAGCAGGGCGGCGACTTGGCCGCCCGGCTCTACGGGCTCTACGTCTTCTGCCTCGACGAGAGCGCCCGCGGCGACCTCGCCGTTGTGGCGGACCTCCTCGGCGGCCTCCGCGAAGCGTGGCAGGACGGCGTCCTGAGCCGCGCTGCCTAGCCCTTCTCCACCAGCCGACTGGAACGATGACCATTTCCTCTCTCAACGGCGGCGATCCCTACGAACTGCTCATCGCGCAGATCATCCAGATCGAGCGCCAGCCGCAGTTCGCCCTTCAGCAGAAGAAGAGCGAGCAGACGATCTTCAAAGCTGTCCTGAGCGATTTCGACAGCACGCTCTCGGCCCTCGACGCCTCGCTGGGCCGCATGACGGACCTGCTCGCCAACCCGTTCGGCGCGCTCACCGCCACGGTCCCCGAAGGCGCAGGCTTCAGCGTTCTGGCCTCCGACAGTGCAGCGCCTGGCCCGCGCACGCTCCAGGTGGAGCGCCTCGCCACGGCCGACAGCCGCCTCTCGAAGCAGTTTGCCCAGGACGGCGGCACGCTCCGCTCGTTTTTCGACGCCAACGGCGCGCAGACCTTCACCGTCGAGGTCGCCAGCCCGACCGAGGACGACCCCGACGCGCGCGTCGGGGTCGAGGTCACCGTGAACCCCACCGGCGACACCGACGCCGAGGTCCTCGGCGAGATCAGCGCCGCCATTGACGAGGCGATGGACGCCGCCGCCGACGCGGGCACCATCCAGCGCGGCGACGGGGCCGCGGCTTCGATCGTGAACGAGACCTCGGGGACGGCCCGCCTCTCGCTGCGCAGCGGCGAGACCGGCTTCGCCAGCCGCCTCTCGTTCACCGACTCCAGCGACGGCCTGCTCGGCTTCCTCCAGGTCAACGCCGACGGCCTCGTCGGCGACCCCGTCACCACGACGACCCCCGCGACGGCCGCCTCGCTTACCGGCGACGCCCTCGACGCGCCGGTCTCGGTGGGCCTGTTCGGGGGCGACCTGGAGATCGAAGTCAACGGCGCGGCGACCACCGTCTCGTTCGGCGCGGGCACCTACACCGCCGAGGACATCGCGGCCACGCTGAGCAACGAGCTCGGGGCCGACGTGGAGGTCGAGGTCGCGGGCGGCGCGTTGCAGTTCACGACGGCCGCCACCGGGTCGGCCGCCTCGCTCCAGGTCACGGGCGGGAGCCTCGCCGAAGACTTCGGCCTCGAGGTCATGGCCTCGCCCGTCACGGGGACCGATGAGGCGACGACCACGCAGACCGAAGGCACCGGCGGCCAGGTCACCGCCATCGGCACGGGCGAGACCGACAGCCTGCTCAACAGCCGCTTCCAACTCGACGGCCTGACCCTCTACCGCGGCACCAACGAGATCACCGACGCGGTCGAAGGCCTCACCCTCTCGCTCGGCAGCGCCGGGGACCTGACCACCTTCACAGTCGGGGCCGACGGCGAAAGCGTCGCTGGCGAGGTCAAGAGCTTCATCAAAGCGTACAACGACGTCCTCTCCTTCATCAAGCAGCGCTCCACCGTGGACCCCGAGGCGGGCACGCGCGGCGACTTCGCCGGAGACGCGGCGATCGCCGGGCTCCGGTTCGGGATGCGGAACGACAGCCTCCTCGCCGTCGGGAGCCAGCCTGCCGGGACACCCACCCTGCTGGCCGACCTCGGGATCGAGTTCGACGACGACGGCGCGCTCCGGCTCGCCGACGAGGACAAACTCGTCGCGGCCGCTCAGGCAGACCCCGACGGCGTACAGTCGTTCTTCGCAGCGGAGGACGGGCTCGCCACCCGGCTCCAGGCCCGCCTCGACACGTTCCTCGGCACGGACGGCATTCTCGACAACCGGACCGACACCATAGACTCCCGCATCCGGCGCCTCGACACGCAGATCGACCGGTGGGACGAGCGGCTCTCGCTGCGCGAGGATCAGCTGCGCGCTCAGTACGCCTCGCTCCAGGAAACCCTCGCGCTTCTGGAGGGCCAGCAGAACTCCCTGGTCTCGTTCTACACCTGATCCCAGGTCTGCAGCAACACGCTGGGAGAACCAGGGCGCGAGGCGGAGGGGGGAGCAGACGCCGGAAGGCTGGTCAGCCTCTTCTCACGGGAGCCCGCCCCTTCCTTCCTCTTTGCCCTCCACGCCGACGCGCTCGCCCACCACGCCAAACAGCCTCATGCCCTCTCCCCTGATCGACGCCACTCTCGCAGCCGGCGAGCGCCTGCTCGCGGCGATCCAGACCGAAGACTTCGGGCGCACCGCCGAACTCGCGGCGGCGCGCGGCGTGCTCATGGACCGCCTCCTGGCCGAAACGACGCCGGCGATGCACACGGAGGAGGACCGGAGGGCACTTACGGCACAGCACCGCGCGCTTACCGGGCTGCTGAACACGCAGGAGGGCACGCTGCGCAGCGCGTTCGCTACCTCTAGGCAGCACCGGCGGGCACACGCGTCTTACCACGCCCCCCCGTCCCGTCCGAGCGTACTTCGCGCAGTCCACGGATAGCCTGCTTCGTACTATTCAGGGGTCGTGCTGCTCAGGGGCCTTAGTGCTCTCCTGGCGCTGCCGATAACCAGGCCAGCACCACCCTGACCACCCACCGTCCTGCACAGCTTCTACCATGAACATCCAACCTACGCGCTCCGGCCCGATGGGCCTGGATCCGAAGGCTGCGGAGGCTGCTAACCCTGCGCGCGCTCCCCAAGCCTCTCCCGCCGAGCTATCCACCCCGGCCCCTGCCGACGCAGCCCCTGCCGACGCAGACCGGATCGAGCTCTCCGACGCAGCCCGCGCGCGCGCGGACGGCGCGCAAGACCCGGTGTCCGAGCAGGCAAGCCAGCTTCTCCGCGACTGGCCGAGCCTCGACCCCGAACGCATGGAGATGATCTTGTCCCGCCTAGAGCAGGGCGTCTACGAGGCACCGGAATCGGTCAAGCAGGTAGCCGAGCGCCTCTACGCCGACCTGACCGAGCAGCCGCTCGACGCTCAGGGTCCGAAGCCCTAGAGCACCAGGACACCTCCGCTAGAGCGAGAGGCTCATCTCGGCGTGCCCTTCCTGGCGGTACTTCTTGAGCTTGTTGCGGATCGTCCGCGCGCAGATGCCGAGCTTCTCGGCGGCCTCGCGCTGGTTGTTGCCTGAGGCCGCCAGGGCTTCGAGGATCATGTGGCGCTCCATCTCCTCGATCGTCAGCGTCTCGCCGTCGGTGGTGGTGAACGAGACCCCGGCCGGGGCCGACGCCGCGGGGGCTCCCGAGAAGAACGCGTTCATCACGTCGTCGGCCGCGATCGTGTCCGACTCGGCCGCCATCACGACGCCGCGGTGGATCATGTTCTCCAGCTCGCGGACATTGCCGGGCCAGGGGTGGGCCTGGAACCGCTGCAGTAGGTCCGGCGCGAGCGTCTTCATCGGCAGGCCGTAGAGGAGGCTGTACTTCTTCGCGAACTGTGCAGCTAGGAGCGGGACGTCCGAGCGACGGGCGCGCAGCGGGGGGAGCGTCACGGGGAACACCGCGAGCCGGTGATAGAGGTCCTCGCGGAAAATGCCCTCGGCTACAGCCGCCTGCAGGTCGCGGTTGCTCGTGGCGATGATGCGGACGTTGGTCCGGCGCGGCTTCGGGTCGCCGACGCGGCGGTACTCCTGCTCCTGGAGCACGCGGAGCAGCTTGGCCTGCACCGAGGGCTCGACCTCGGTCACCTCGTCCAGCAGCAGTGTCCCGCCCTCGGCCTGCTCGAACGCCCCGACGACGTCGTCCACGGCCCCGGTGAAGGCGCCTTTCCGGTGCCCAAAGAGGTGGCTCTCGACGAGCTCGCGCGGCAAGTTGGCGCAGTTAATCGCGATGAACGGGCCGGCGGCGCGGTCGCTCTGCTCGTGGACGAGGCGGGAGACGACCTCCTTGCCCGTCCCGCTCTCGCCGTGGACAAAGATCGGGGCGAGGCTCTGCGCCACACGGCCGACGAGGGCGCGGAGCGATTCGATGCTCGGGTGCTCGCCGACGAAGGTGGTCTGCGCGGCGGCGGCGCGGCCCGAACGCGCGGAGGGCGAGGTCGCGCGCGGCGCGGCGTCGGTCGTGCCCAGGCGCGCTAGCTGTTCCTGCACGCGCTCCAGCAGTGCCGACGTCGAGAACGGCTTCGGGAGGTAGTCCACCGCCCCGTTTGCCATGGCCTGCACGGCGTGCTGGATGTTGGCGTGGCCCGTGATCATGATGACCCCGACGCTCGGGTAGCCCTCGCGCACATGCGCCAGCAGTTCGAACCCGTTCATGCCCGGCATCTGGAAGTCGGTGATGACCAGGTCCACGGCCTCGCGTCCCAGCACGCCCAGCGCGTCGGTCGCGCCGTGGCAGCTCGTGACGCGCATCCCGTGGCGCGTCAGCAGGCGCTCTAGCACGCCGTGGAGCAGGTGTTCGTCGTCGACGACGAGGATGTGGGGCTGGCGGTCCTGCTTGGCAGAAGGTGGCATGGGGGGCACGGACGTATAAGGGGTGGCGGTGTGAGCCAAAAGGGATCGTTCACATGTCTCTGTTATTCGACAGACGGTATAAATCTATCGACGAACGACCTTTTTAATTCGACCAATCGTTATCAAACGCCATACCTAAATCCGTCCCCTGAACATAAACCTATGTTTTATATGTTCATCTAGTCCCGCGCCTATTGCGCGATGTTGGTGTAATTACCAGCGGACGGTAGCAGAAGGGTAAAGGTGACACCGTTTTCTCCGATAGCGGCCTCTTGCCCCGCGAGCTCCAGGCGGCCCCGGTGTGCCTCGGCGATGCGCCGCGCGATCGGCAGACCGATACCGAGGTTGCTCGACTTGGTGGTGAAGAACGGCGAGAACATTTGGGCCTCTCGGAGTCCGCCCACGCCTCCGGCGTTCCACACCTCGAAGCGCGTCATGGCCGGGTCCGCCGCCTCGGCCGGGGTCCGCCGCACGGAGCACCGGACGCCCGGCGCGCAGGCGGGCACGTCCGCGGCGGCGTCGAGGGCGTTTTCGAGCAGGATGAGGAGGGCTTGCTGGATCAGCAGCGGGTCGCCCTGGACGCGCGTGCCCGGCTCCACCTCCACCGCCACCTCGGCCTGCGTCTCGCCCAGGCCGGTGAGCACGTCCGCCATCAGCTGGCCGGCGTCGAGCACGCGCGGCATCGGGCTGGCGGTGACGCTGTAGCGGTTCAGGTCGGCGAGCGTCTTCTCGAGCGAGGACACGCTCTCGAAGATGCGGAGCACCATGTCGCGCTCCTCGTAAGGGCCGACGCTGTCGGCCAGCAGCTCGGTGTAGCACTGGATGCTCGTGAGTGGTCCCCGCATGCGGTGGGCCAGCACCTGGGCGAGGTCGGCGATCAGGTCGTGTTCCGCGGGCGCAGCGCCGGAGGGCGCAGGGAAATGAGACATAGTGTGCGAGGCGGTTGGCGATGGGCGGTGTCTGTTGTCGGCGACGGCAAGTTTTTCCGAAGGCGGGCGGGAGCCTGTTCCCGGGACTTCAGCGTCCCGCCGCAGGGCCTGGTCTAGGCTGCCCAGCGTGGGGGACGGGGCTGCAGGAGCCCATTCAGGCACAAACCAGGCCCTTTCTGCTGCAGCCGCATGTGCCTCGGCGCGGCGGCGCGTGCCTCGGCGCGGCGGCACGCGGCGCGGCGGCACAGGGCTTGTCCCAGGGCAGAACACCACGCAGCCCTACCGCGCTATGGACACGCCCAAGCTCTCCGTTCTCCGCCACGCCATGCAGGCCTACGCGATGCGGACCCAGGCGCTGGCCGGCAACATCGCCAACCTGGACACGCCCGACTACCAGCGCGAGACGGTCCGCTTCGAGGCCGAGCTCCAGGCCCGCCGCCGCAGCACGCCCGGCCACCGCACCCCCGAGGACGTCCAGGCCCGCTACGCCCGCGAGGACGCACCCGCGCTGCTCGAAGACGAGATGATGAGCCTCGCCGACACGCAGATGCGGACCCAGCTCACAACGCGCGCCCTCCGCGAGCACTTCGACCTGCTCCGCACCGGCATCACCGGCCGTACCGGCTAATCCACCGCACCGGCTCCCCCCACTGCGCCATGCCGATCATCCGCAACACGCCGTCGCTCTCCATCTTCCGCACCGCCGCGCGCGGGCTCGAAGCTCAGCGCCGCGCCCTGGGCGCAGCCACGGACAACATCGCCAACGCCACCTCGTCGCGGGCCGAGGACGGCAACGCCTACGCCATCAAGCGCGCCGTCACCGTGGCCGACGAGCCCCGCCGCTTCGGCCGCCTGCTGACCGAGGCCAAGACGGACCTCCAGCGCACCGACGCCCGCCACTTCCCCAACGGCCGCCTCCTCGGCCGCTTCCGCGACGCCGACGCCGGGCCCGCCACCGAGATCGAGGAGGTCAACGACGAGCGCTTCGAGTACGACCCGGACCACCCGCACGCCGACCTCGACGGCTACGTCACCTACCCCGACGTCAACGTGGCCGAGGAGATGGCGCACATGATCTCGGCCAACCGCATCTACGAGGCCAACCTCACGACCGTCGAGGCCGTGAAGGAAATGCTCAAACGCACGCTAGAGATTTGACGCTATGAAGATCCCCTCTCAGCAGACTGCCGCCGCCGCGTACACTCGCGTCCAGACGCCGCCCGCGCAGGCGGCCCCGCCCGCACCGCCCGGTGAGGCGAAGGCGGCGACCGAGGCTCCGCCCGCCGCCGGCACGCCGGCCCGGACCGGTGGCCTCTCCATCGCCGAGCAGCAGATGATCGACCGGTACTTCCCGCCGAGGCCGGAGATGACGCTCCGCCTCTACGGCCCCGGCCGCGAGGCGCAGACCGTCAGCCCCGGCGCCCTCGGCGGCCGCCTCGACCTCAGCGCCTGACGCCGCAGTGCTCAGCGACGCCGCGCCTGACGGCCGAGCGGACGCGGGCGCAGGGGCCGCACCACAGCCCCCGAAGCCGCGCTCCTCCCCCACTCCTCCCACCCGCCCGTTCCCCCGATGACCGTCTCCGAACTCCAGCGCCTGCGCCAGGTCGCGCCCGCCGGGAACGACGCCTTCCCGCGCGTGCCCTTCGGGGGCGAGGCCGAGGACACGCGCTTCAGCGACACGCTCGCGGCGGCCATCGGCGAGGTGGACACGGCGCAAAAAGTGGCCGACGAGAACGTCGAGGCGTTCATCGCGGGCGAGCAGGAGAACGTCCACGAGGTGATGATCTCGATGAACGAGGCCAAGACGCACTTCCAGCTCATGACCGAGGTCCGCAACCGGATGCTGGAGACCTACCAGGAGCTGATGCGCATGCAAGTCTAACCAACGACGAATGACGAGCGACGAGCGCCGAGCACCTGCACCCCCTCGTCGTTCGTCGCTCGCAACTCGCCACTCGAATGTCTTTCTTCCAGAACGTTCGGCAGTTCGTGCTGCGCCTCGCGCCGGGGCAGCGGTTCCTCCTCGGGGCGGTGCTCGTCGGCGGCCTCGCGGTCCTCGGCGGGATCGCCTACTGGGCGGGGCAGCCCGACTACACCCTCCTCTTCGGCCGCCTCGAAGCGACCGACGCGAGCCGGGTCGTGGAGACGCTGCGCGCCGAGGGCGTCCCTTACAAGCTCGAAGAGGGCGGCGGCGCGATCTACGTCCCGCGCCAGCAGGTCTACGACCTTCGCCTCCGGTTCGCGGGCGAGGGCGTCGTCTCCGAGGGCCCGGTGGGCTACGAGCTCTTCAACAGCGGCACGATCGGGATGACGGACTTCATGCAGAAGCTCAACTACAAGCGCGCGCTCGAGGGCGAGCTCTCCCGGACGGTCTCGAACATCCGCCAGGTGGCGCAGGCGCGCGTCCACCTCGTCCTCCCCGAGCGCAGCCCGTTCCGCGACCGCCAGACGCGGCCGAGCGCGAGCGTGGTCCTCCAGCTCGGCGGCGGCGGCGGCCTGGCCCCGGGACAGATCGAGGGCGTCGCGTCGCTCGTCGCCGGGGCCGTCGAGGGGATGAGCGTGGCCGACGTCACCGTGCTCGACACGCGCGGCACGCTCCTCTCCAACCCTGACGCGGGCAACCCTGACGTCACGCTCACCTCGAACCAGCTCCGCACCCAGCACGCCGTAGAGGAGCACCTCGCCCAGAGCGGGCAGTCGATGCTGGACCGGATGCTCGGGCCGGGCCGGGCCGTCGTCCGCGTCGCCGCCAAGCTCGACTTCAGCCGGACCGTCGAGGAGAGCGACGCCATCGACCCGGAGAGCGCCACCGTCATCAGCGAGGAGCGGCTCGAGGAGCAGGCCGCCGCCGACGCCTCCAACGCGACCGTCCGCAACTACGAGCTCAGCCGCAAGCGCGAGCGCACCGAGCGCACCGCTGGAGCCGTCGAGGTGCTCACCGTCTCCGTCGTCCTCGACTACAAGCTGCCCGTCCAAGCCGTGGCCGACGAAGACGCGCCCCTCCCCGAGCCGGAGCCGTACGCCCCGCAGCAGGTCCGGGAGATCGAGAACCTCGTCAAGAACGCTGTCGGCTTCGACGCGGCGCGCGGCGACCGCTTCGCGATTCACCAGGCCCGCTTCGACACGTCGGCCGACGACCGGCTGGCCGAGGAGATGGACGCGGCCGGGCGCAGCGAGCGGCTCCAGTCCTACCTACGCTACGGCCTGATGGCGCTCGCGCTCGGGCTTGCGGCGTTTCTCATCCGCTCCACCGTCAGCAGCGTAGCCGGTGCCGGCAGCGACCCGCTCGCCCTGATCGCGGGCGAGGACCCGGCTTCGCTCACCGGCCGCCGCACCGCGGGCGAGCTCGCGGAGCGGGCCGAGGCCGACCAGGCCCTCCTCGCGACCGGCACCGAGGGTGCCGACGCGCCGCTCTCGGCAGACGACCTCTACACGAGCAAGCTGTCGGACGAGGCAAAAGCCCGGCTCAGCGCGCGCAGCGAGATCTACGAGGAAGTCAAGCAGAGCATCCTCGGCCAGCCCGAGGAGGCCGCCGAGCTGCTCAAGACGTGGATCGCGGAGGACCTCTTCCGGGAAGAACACGCCGCCTCCTGACCCCGCCTGACGATGTCCGAAACCGCCACCTTCCAGGCTCCCGCCACGGCCGCTCCCGAGCCGTCGCCGAGTGCTGCTCTCACGGGGTCGCAGCGCGCGGCCTCCTTCCTCATCCTCCTCGGCGTCGAGACGGCCTCCAAAGTCCTCGCGCTCCTCCCCGCCGAATACCTCGAGCGGGTATCCGTGGAGATCGCCCGCCTCCGAAACGTGCCCAGCGAGATCGTCGACGAACTGCTCTTCGACTACCACGACATGGCGCTCGCCCGGGAGCACGTCGCGCAGGGGGGGATCAGCTACGCCCGCGAAGTGCTCGAGAGCACGCTCGGGGCCAACCGGGCCGAGGACGTGATGATGCGCGTGGAAGCGGCCGTCGAGGTCTCGGCCTTCCACCTCCTCCAGACCGTCGAGATCGGGCGGCTCACGCGGTTCGTCGAGCGCGAGCACCCCCAGACGGCTGCGCTCATCCTAGCGCACCTCAACCCGCGCAAGTCCAGCGAAATCCTCGCCGAGCTCGCCGAGCCTCAGCGGGGCGAGGTCGTCTACCGCCTCGCGACCATGGGCCAGACCTCGCCCGAGCTGCTGCGCGACATCGAGGAGGTCATCCGCCAGCAGATCGGGTCGGTCTTCGCGGCGAGCGAGCGCGCGACGGGCGGCGTCAACCAGGTGGCACAGATCCTCAACGGCGCACCCCGCGCCGCCGAACGCGAGATCATGAACGGGCTCCGCGAGCGCGACCCCGACCTCGCCACGGCCGTCAAAAACCTCATGTTCGTCTTCGACGACCTCATCCACATCAGCGGGCGCGATCTCCAGCGGCTGCTGGTCGAGGTGGAACAGCAGAGCCTCGTGCTCGCCCTCAAAGGGGCGTCGGACGCCTTTACCGACCGGGTCCTCGAGAACGTCAGCGAGCGCGTGGCGGAGACCATCAAGGAAGAGCTCGACCTGCTCGGGCCTGTCCGCATCGCGGACGTCGAGGAGGCGCAGCAGGTCATCTTGGAGCGCGCGCAGGAGCTGGAGGAGTCTGAGGAGATCTCGCTCGACCCCGACAGCCAGGAGGAGATGCTCTAGCCGCTCATGGTTCCCCGTGCTCCCGCGCCGAGAAACGCCGCCCGACCGGTACCGGTCGGCGAGGCGTCGCCCGACCAGGCCCCGTTCGTCAGCGGCGTCATCCGCGGCGCGGGCACGCGGCGGGCGGGCGGCCTCACCGTGCGCCCGTGCCTGCTGCACGGGCCGGACCTGTCTGCGCCTCCTGCGTCTCCCGAGTCCGCGCCGGAGGCACCGGACCTCGCCGCCCTACGCGAGGCCTGGGAGGCCGAGTGGACGCAGCAGGCCGAAGCCGAGCGCGACGCCCACGCCGCGGCCGTCCGCGAGGAGGCCTATGCCGCCGGCTTCGCCGCCGCCCGCGACGCGTGCCGCGCCGAGCGCGAGGCCGAGCGCGAGGCCTTCGCCCGTGACGCGGCCAGCCTCCACGGTCTGTGGCAGGCACACCTGGAGCGCGCCGACCCGCTGCTCGTCGGCCTCGCCGTGGAGGTGGCAGAGGCGGTGCTGGGCCGTCCGCCCGACGAGGCGTCGCACGGTGCCATGACCGCCGCTGTGACGGCGGCGGTAGAGCGGCTTGCCGACCGGCCGCCGCTCGTCGTCGCGCTTCACCCCGTAGACCAGCTCCGCCTGCAGGAGACCGGGATGGCCGAGGCGCTCACGGCCGCGCACCCCGGCCTGCGCTGGGTGCCGGACGCGGGCCTCGCCGAGGGCGACTGGACCCTCGACGCCGATGGCGAGGCCGTGCGCCACGTCCGTGCCGAGGTACTCTCCGACCTGCGCCGCCGTCTCGGCCTCGCGCCGGACCCGCCGCCCGACAGCGCCCCATGACCGCCCTCGCGCACGCGCTCCAGCAGGCCCGCGCCCTGCCTCGCGGCCCGGTCGCCTACGGCAAGGTGCGCTCGATCGTCGGGCTCCTCGTCGAGGCCACCGGGCTGAGCGCCGCTGTCGGCGAGCTGTGCTACGTCTACGAGGGCACCCGGCCGAGCGGGCGGCGCATCAAGGCTGAGGTGGTCGGTGTCCGAGCCGGGGCGGCGGTGCTGATGCCGCTCGAGGAGACCCACGGCCTGCGAGCCGGCAGCCTTGTCCAGCGCTCGCACCTCCCCCTCTCGGTCCGCGTCGGCTCTGGCCTGCTGGGCCGGGTGATCGACGCGAACGGACGCCCCATCGACGGGGCTGGCCCGCTCGTGCTGGCGGACGAGCGCCCCGTGCAGGCCCCGCCCCCGCCCGCGATGGAGCGGCAGCTCGTCGACACGCCGCTGCTGACGGGCGTCCGCGCGGTCGATGCGTTCACTGCGCTTGGCAGGGGCCAGCGCATCGGCATCTTCGCCGGGTCGGGCGTCGGCAAGAGCACGCTCCTCGGCATGATGGCGCGGCAGACCGAGGCCGACGTCAACGTCATCGCCCTCATCGGCGAGCGTAGCCGCGAGGTGCGCGAGTTCGTCCACGACACGCTCGGCGAGGAGGGCTTGCAGCGCTCCGTCGTGATTGCGGCGACGGGCGACCAGGCCGCGATGACCCGGGTCAAGGCGGCCACGGCCGCCCTCGCCATCGCCGAGCACTTCCGGGACGAGGGCCGGGACGTCCTCCTGATGATGGACTCGGTCACGCGCGTGGCGATGGCGCAGCGCGAGATCGGCCTCGCCGTCGGCGAGCCGCCGACGACGCGGGGCTACACCCCGAGCGTGTTCGCGCTCCTCCCCCGCCTGCTGGAGCGGGCCGGGCCGGGGGCGGTCGGGACCATCACGGGCCTCTTCACCGTGCTCGTCGACGGCGACGACATGGACGAGCCCGTGGGCGACGCCGCGCGCGGCATCCTCGACGGACACGTCGTGCTCGCGCGCAAGCTGGCGCACGCGGGCCACTTCCCCGCCATCGACGTGCTCCAGAGCGTGAGCCGGGTGATGGAGCGCGTGACCTCGCCTGAGGCCCGCGCGGCAGCGGCCGAGGCCCGCAGCCTGCTCACCGCCCACCGCGAGATCGAAGACCTCGTCCGGGTCGGCGCCTACGAGCGCGGCCAGGACCCGCAGGCCGACCGCGCCCTCGACGCGCACGGCGCGCTCACCGCCTTCCTCCGCCAGCGCACGGACGAGCCCTCAGACCCGGACCCTGCCGCCACGCTCCGCCGGGTGCTCAGCGACGTGCCCGCCTAGCCCTTTGGCGCAGGGCTTGCCACAGTACCAGGACTGCCGCCCGCTCCCCTCGAACCACCCTCTGCACAGCTATGGCCGGAAAGACCTTCCGTTTCTCGCTGCAAAGCGTTCTCGACCTCCGCCGCCGCGAGGTTGAGGAGGCGGAGCACGCCCTGGGCCGCGCCGTGCAGGAGCGCCGGGAGCGCGAGGAGCACCTCGCTGCCACCCGCCGGAAGCGCGCCGAGGCCCACGCCGCTATGCCGGACGGCCCCATCGACCCGACCGTGCTCCGCCGCCGCGCCGGCTTCCTCGGCGACCTCCGCAGCGCTGAGGCCGAAGCTGCCCGACGCCTCGACGTGGTCCGGGAGCAGGAGACCGAGGCGCGGTGCGCGCTCACCGCGCGTCGCCAACCGGAAGAGGCGCTCAGGGTGCTCCGCGATCAGGAAGCGAGCGCCCACCGGCGCGCCCAGGCCAAAGCCGAAGCCGACTTTCTCGACGAGCAGGCCTCGACCAGGCACCGCCGGCGCATCCGTCCCGTCCCGCACTCCTGACTCTATGCGCAGCATTCTCTTCATCGCGCTCGGCTCCGTCGCCGCCTTCGTCGCTGGCCTCGCGGGGACGTACGTCCTGATGCCCATCGTGGCCCCCGACTTCGTCGCCGCCGAGCGCATGGTGGCCGACAGCCTCGCGGCCGACAGCCTCGCAGCCGACAGCCTGGAGGCTGCTGCTCTCGTTGCCGAAACTGAGGCGCCCACTCCGGCCTCGGCGGACTCGCTCGCGGCCCTGCAGCGGCGCCTAGCGGAGTACGAGGCCCAGATCGGCGCGCTCCAGACGGAGATCGGGACGACGAAGGCACAGCAGGCCCAGGCTCGGGACCTCATAGCCACCCTGATCAAACTCGAGCGCGACGACCTCTCCGCCGTCCTCGCACGCCTCGACTTCGATGTCCTGGCGCTCCTCTACGCGGAGGCGTCGGCGCGCGACCGGACGCGCCTGCTTGCCGCCCTCGAGCCCTCCCGGACAGCGATGTTCGTACGCCGCCTCGCTTCACAGCCCGGCCAGGGCACGGCCATTTCCAGCTGACGCTTCCACCGTGCTGATCCCTCTCCTCCCTGCTTCCCCGGAGGCACTTGCCTCGGACACCCCTCAGCCCCTTGCGGGGACAGACGCCCGCCTGGGGTTCGGCGAGGCGCTCGGCCGCGCTCTGGCCTCTCTCGCTTCCGCCTCTCCGCTCCCAGGCACGGAGGCTCCGCGCCCTGGCCCTGTCGCTGCGGCGGCCTCTACCCTGCCAGCCAGTAAGCCGCTCGCCACCGGCCTCGAAGCGGGTTCCGGAGCTGCTGCGGAGGCAGACCCGGTGGACGCGTTGCCCCTCTCTGGACCCAACCCGCTGTCGGAGGAGCCTAACACAGAGCCGGCACCCGGTGCAGAGCCAGAGTCGGACGTAGAGCCGGCACTCGGTGTCGGTGCGACCGAACCCGCCGGTGCAGCGGCGCTGCGCCAGCCCAGCGACCGGCGGTCGGTGCTACGGCAGCAGGCTGCACCCTCGACCTCGGAGAGCACCCTGCCTCCTGCGCAGCCCGGCGAGGGCCTGCCCGCACCTGACGCAGAGCCACTCGGTGCCTCGCCTGCACCTGCCGGTACCCTCCAGACCGGTAGGCCGCCGTCTCTGGCGGAGGCGACTCGGGCAGAGCCTGCCTACCCCTTCGCGCGCATGCCCTCGGCACCTGCATCTCCGAGACCGGCTCCTTCGGCGTCCACGTTCTCAGCGCCGGTACCCCCGGTGCCCGAGCGCTCGGCACCGGCTCGGCCAGAGCGTCCGGTGGAGGAACGCACTGCCGGTGCGCCGGCACCTGCCCTCGCGCCGCACCAGGGCTTGGCGCGCGCCCGCGGCGCGGCTGGCGCGCGGCCAGCTCAGCCGTCCCCGGCCCAGGCGCTCCCCGCCGATCCGCTCGCTGCAAACGCAAGCGCTGCAGAAGCTGAGGCACCGGACGCTGCCGGCGCTGTGAGGCCTAGTTCTACGCTACCTGTTCGCCTAGCTTCGGAGCCGCCGCCGCGGGCTGCGCTGCTCACTCCTCCGAACGCACCGCCTGCTCCCGCCGAGGCCCCGCGCCGGGTTCCTGCGGAGCCTCCCCCAGCACCAGAGGCCGCAAGGGTTGCCGCGAGCGATGACCCGCCTGCTGCCCTGTCGCCTCTGGCCGTCGCGCTCCCTGCACCGGCTCCCGCTGGGCGTGCCGGGGTGCCGATGCTTCAGCGCGCAGCGCCTCGTGCGCCGGCCCTAGGGCCTGACGCTCCCGCGCTTCAGCGGCCGGGCGTACCGCAGGTGGGTGCCGAACCGCACCCGGCCCCTGACATCCCGCGCCCGGCCATCACTGCCCCAGAGTTTGTCTCGCCCCCGGGCCGGCCGCTGGGTCTCGCCAGCACGCCCCAGGCTGGGTCACCTCCGGCGCGCGCCGCGACGCCGCAGACCGCCGAGCGTCTGACCACGGACCCGCGCCAGCCGAGCGAGCCTCGCCCCGTAGCCCTCGACTCGCTGTCGGCTGCCGAGACCCCTTCGGAGGCGAACCCGGAGCCTCCACCTGTGCCGAGCCCGCATGCGGCCCCCGACGCCTCGGCGGCCGAAGCGGTGCTGCCCGAGGCTGAACCCGTCCAACTTGCCGCTTCCGAACGCGCCTCCGCACCGGTACCCTCGGGCAAGAGCGAGCCGGCCGCGCTGCTGCCGCGCCCGATCCTCTCGGCAGCGTGGCTCCAGCGTCTCGGCGAGATGGCCCCGCGCGCCGTCGCCGGAGCGTGGCAGACGGTGCGCCTCGCGCTAGGCGGTGCCGACGGTGAGCTCACCGTCAGCACGCGGCGCGACGAGGACCGGGTCTCCGTCGCGGTCCAGTTCAGCGACCCCCGCCTCCGCACCCTTGCCGCCGAGCACGTCGACCGGCTCCAAGGCGCTCTCGAAAGCCGGTACGACGCCGACGTGGACCTCTCGTTCGCCCAGGACGAGGGCCGTCCCTCGCAGGAGGGGACTCCGGAGCCTGCTCCTGCTCTTCATTCGCCCGCATCCCCGACCGCCACGGAGGCTGCCGAGTCCGCACGCACGGACCGTCCCGCTCGTCCCCTAGGCCGCAACGAGTGGGTAGGCTAAGGCCCTCACCTGAACCCCCAACCCTATGGAGCTATTCCCCATTTCCGACGTCTCGCAAGGGCAGAACCCCTTCCCGACCTCGGACCGCTCGGCCGACCTCGACCGGGACGACTTCCTGCAACTGCTCGTGGCGCAGCTCGCCAACCAGGACCCGACCAATCCCCAGGAAGGGCACGAGTTTGCCGCGCAGCTCGCGCAGTTCTCGTCCGTCGAGCAGCTCGCCAACATCAGCGGCACGCTCGCGGTCCACTCCGAGCAACTCGCGATCCTCTCCGAAGGCACGGCGGCGGCGGCAGGCCAGCAGATCGCGCTGGCGAGCGCCATCAACGACCGGACGACGCTCACCGCGGCCACCGCGCTCATCGGGCAGACGGTCGAGGCCGAGGGCAACACGACCGTTTTCAACGGCACCGACCCGTCGGCACTCTCCTTCTCGCTCGCCGCCCCGGCGTCCGACGTGACGATCACGATCCGCGACGCTAGCGGGGCCGTCGTCCGGACGGTCAGCCCGGGCCATCTCGGCGAGGGCGCGCACGTCCCGACCTGGGACGGCCTGGACGACAAAGGCGACCCCGTGGAGCCCGGCGCCTACACCTTCGAAGTCAAGGCCACGGACACCGACGGCGAGGCCGTCGAGGCAACCACGTTTACGCGCGGACGCGTGGACCGGATCAGCATCGACGAGGACGGGCCGAGGCTCTGGATCGGGCCGTTCGCGCTGGCGCTCGACGACGTGATCAGCGTCATCCCCTAGCCCTGTTTCTGCTCACCAACCCGACCTCCCGTGAACGTCCGTCACCTCGCCTCCCGCGTCGACGCGCCCGGCCTGCCGGCGGGGCCGTCGCCGGCACCGCGCCCCGCGCCTCCGGGCGAGGCGTTCGCCGAGACGCTGCGGCGAGCCCAGGGGCCGGACCTCACCGTCTCGGCCCACGCCGCCGGCCGGATCGCGCAGCGCGGCATCTCGCTGAGCCAGGCCGACCGCGCCTCGATCACGGAGGCGATGCAGCACCTCGACGCCAAGGGCGCACGCGACGCCCTCCTGCTCCGCACCGACGCCGCCTTCGTCGTCAACGTCCCCAACCGGACGGTCGTGACGGCGCTCGGGCAGCAGGACCTCAAAGACCGCGTCTTCACCGGGATCGACAGCGCCTTCGTGCTCTGATCCCGCCCCGCAACCCTCCCGTTTCACTAACCACGTACCACCGGCTGGCCCCACCGCTGCGCGCAGGAGCTTCGGCGCGCCGCACCGGGAGGCCGGACCGTAGCTGACCGACCGACGCTGCGGACCACCCTAACCACAGGACCCTCCTATGATTCGCTCTCTCCGCACCGGCATCTCCGGCCTGCGCAACCACCAAGTCCGCATGGACGTCATCGGTAACAACATCGCCAACGTCAACACGGTCGCCTTCAAGCGCAGCCGCGTGGCCTTCAACGAGCTGCTCGGGCAGAAGCTGCTCGGCCTCGGCCGCTCGGCGGGCGGCCAGGGCGTCAACCCCGCCACCGTCGGCAACGGCGTCGCCGTGGCCTCCATCGACCAGGACTGGAACGTCGGGTCGTTCGAGAACACGAGCATCGGCACCGACCTCGCCCTGGCCGGCGACGGGTTCTTCATCGCCGAAGGGATCGAGGGGAACGTGCTCACGCGCGCCGGCAACTTCCGCTTCAACGCCGCCGGCAACCTCGTTACCTCGGGCGGCCTCGCCGTCCAGGGCTGGGCCTTCGCCGAGGACGGCACGCTCAACACGGGCCAGCTCCAGGACATCTACCTCGACCTCGACGCGACCGCCTCGCCCGTGGAGACGGCCAACGTCAGGCTCAGCGGCAACCTCTCCGCCGACATCGACGCCACCTCGGACGACAACGAGGTGACGCGCACGTCGGTCATCCACGACGCGCAGGGCAAGGCCCATACGCTCGTCATGACGATGCGCAAGACCGACGTCGACGAGTGGGAGATCGCCTCCGTCGAGATCGCTGGCGACCCTGACGCGGAGCCGCCCGTCCCACCGACGGCGCTCACCGTCTCGGCCGGCACGATCGAGTTCGACACCGACGGCAACCTCGTCGCGCCGGACCCGGCGACGTTCGACATCACCGGCACCTTCCCGGACTCCGCCGGGGACGACGTCGCGATCACGCTCGACATCGGCGACCTCACCCAGTACGGCGGCTCGACGACAGCGGCCGTGAGCGAGCAGGACGGGCAGGCCGCGGGCCGCGTCATCAGCTACGGCATCAACCCCTCGGGCATCCTCACCGTCGGGTTCTCGAACGGCGAGCAGCGCTCGATCGCCCAGCTCGCCATCGGTACGGTCAACAACCCGGGGGGCCTGGAGCAGCTCGGCGAGAACTTCTACGGCGCGACCAGCGTCTCGGGCGACCTGCTGATCGGGCGCGCGGGGCAGGAGGTGGTCACCTCGGTCGTGGCCGGGGCCCTCGAGGCGAGCAACGTGGACCTCGCCACCGAGTTCACCGAGATGATCGTGACGCAGCGGGGCTACCAGGCCTCGGCCCGGGTCATCACCACCTCGGACGAGCTGCTGCAGGAGGTCGTCCAGCTCAAGCGGTAGGCCCCGCTCCTCGCAGCCCTGGCACGAGCCGCGCCCGTCGACCCTCTAGTCGACGGGCGCGGCGCTTCTAGGCTCTGTCTGGACTCTCCCTCTGGCGTCACCCCGAACCCGCCTCAGGGTCTCGGGTACGCCTCGGGCTCGGCGAGGTCCCGGACCGGGGTCCGGGATGGCAGCCCCCTGCGTTTCCGAACGTGCCCCAGGTTTGGCGCGGGCCATCGGGCCTCCGCTTAGCAGCGCCTTGCCGGGGTCGATAAAAAGACCGAGCCTACCCCCTGCCGCACCCCTGGGCTGCCGAGGCGTCACGCGCGTGGCCCTGGCAGCGCGACGGGCGCAGCGGCATGATTTTCCGCTGCACGCCTACCCTCTTTCCCCCTCCGCCTGTTATGGAGAAGTCAACTCCCATCGGTCTCGGCGTGGGTTTCGTCCTCATCTTCGGGACGATCCTCATGGGCGACGGCTGGACGACGTTCCTGGACCCGGGCTCGCTGCTGATCGTGCTCGGGGGGATGACCGCGGCGCTGTTCGTGGCCTTCTCGATGCAGGAGATGATGGGCGTGCTCCCCGCCCTCAAGGCGTTCCTGGCCTTCCAGGAGCCCGACCTGCGCGCCCACGTCGACGAACTGGCAGACCTCGCCCGGCTGGCACGGCGCGAGGGCCTGCTCGCCCTGGACCGCCGCCTCGGCGAGACCGAGAACGAACTGCTCCGGCTCGGGCTCGAGATGATGGTCGACGGGGTGGAGCCGCAGGAGATCGAGGAGCTGATGCGCGCCCAGTTGGAGGAGGGGCTCCGGACGCCCCACCTCTTTTCGCGCGTCTGCGACACGGCCGGGCTCTACGCCCCGGCCTTCGGCATGATTGGCACGCTGATTGGTCTCATCCAGATGCTCCAGAACCTCAACGACCCCAGCGCCATCGGCCCCGCGATGGCCGTCGCCATGATCACCACCTTCTACGGCGCGTTCGTCGCCAACCTCATCTTCCTCCCGCTGGCCAACAAGTCGAAGAAGCAGCGGGCGGTGATGGCGCAGGAGGGCCACCTGCTGCTGACCGGCGTCCTCGGCCTCGCCCGCGGCGACAGTCCCAACTTCCTCGAGAAGCGCCTGCGGGCCTTCGTCGGGGGCGAGGAGGACCCGGCGGCCGCTGACGACTCCGCCCCCGCCCTCGCCCAAGCGGCCTGACCCGGCGCGCGCCTGACCCCTCACGGACTAAACCTGGTATGGAAGAGGAAGAAGACAACGGCATGCCCACCGCGCCATTCTGGATGGCGACGTTCAGCGACATGGTGACGCTGCTCTTGGCCTTCTTCGTGATGATCGTGGCGATGTCCGAGGTGGAGGTCAAGAAGTTCGAGGAGGCGCTGAGCTACTTCAGCGGTGGCACGGGCCCGATGAACCACCGGGCCGCAACCCCCTCTCGCCGCATGTCGCCCGAGGAGATGACCAGGAGGCGCACACGGTCGGAGCGGTACGAGAAGCTGCTCCAGTACCTCAAGGACAACGACCTGGAAGACGCCGTCACCGTTCACCTCACCGACGAGGGGTTGCACGTCATCATCACGGACTCCGTCATGTTCCGGTCCGGCGAGGCCGACCTGCTCGAGCCCTCGCGGCGGCTCCTGAGCAAGCTCTCCGGCATCCTCGGGTCGGGCGGCCTCGAAGCCGTGCTCGTGGAGGGCCACACCGACGACCGCCCCATCCGAACCCCTCGCTTCCCGTCCAACTGGGAGTTGTCGGCGGCGCGCGCTACCTCGGTAGTGCGCTACCTGCTCGGCCAGGAGCACGCGCTCGACCCGGCACGCTACACGGCCACCGGGCACGCCGAGCACCGTCCCCTCGCCCCCAACGAGGACGCGGCCCGACGCGCTCGCAACCGGCGCGTCGAGATCCTGTTCGAGTGGGGGGGCGCGGCAGAGCCCGCGGGGGCCTCCTCCCCTGTCCCCGGCTCAGTCGACAGGCCCCGGCTTCCGACCCCGATCTCTGCGCGCGCACCGCGCCCTTCCGATGGCAGCTGACCCTACCCCTGAAGCTGAGCACCCCGACGGCGCGGCACCGGCCCCTGAAGGCGGTCGCGGGCGCGGCCGGGTCATCCTGGCGGCCGCCCTGCTAGCTGCGGCCGGCCTCGGAGCCACCGTGGCCTACAGCCAGTTCGGAGCGGTCGACCGCATTGTGAACGCGCAGCAGGACGACCCCGAGGACGTACCGCCTGTGGAATACGGGGAGTTCATGCAGCTCGAGCCGCTCGTCGTCAACCCGGCCGAGACCGGCGGGGCCCGCTTCCTCATGGTGAGCGTAGCGCTGGAGAGTGCCGAGGCTGCTGTGCTCGAAGAGGTCGCGCTGAAAGACGTCGTCGTCCGCGATGCCATCAACTACGCCCTCAGCCAGAAGACCGTCGGCACCCTCGGGGACGTCGGCAGCCGCGAGGCCATCAAGGAGGAGATCCGCACGCTCGTCAACGGCCTCCTCAGCGAAGGCACCGTCGACAGGCTCTACTTCACCCAGTTCATGCTCCAGTAGCTCACAGCCCCGATGCCGGACGCTCCCGACCAGCCTCTCCCCCTCGACCCGACGGACCTCGACCTCTTGCACGAGACGCTTGGGGAGGACGAGATCGATGCGCTGCTGCAGATGCGCTCCGCGATAGGCGTGGACAGTGCCCCTATCGATTTCAACCTGCTGGACGAGTTGGCAGAGTCGAAGAGGCATCAGGCCGTCACCTACGACTTCAGGCGGCCGCGCCTGTTCTCCCTGGACCAGACACGGGTTCTCCAGTACGTCCACGAGTCGTTCGCCCGCGACCTGTCGGTCTACCTCTCGGCCCAGCTCCGCACGATGGTCGAGATCACCCTGTCCGCTGTGCAGCAGCTCCTCTATTCGGAGTACGTCGCCTCGAGCGTCGCGCCCTCGGCGCTCTACATCGGCGAGGCGAGGGGCCAGCGCCTGGAGCACCAGTTCATCCTCGAGCTGGACTCCCGGTTTGGCATCTACATGATAGAGAAGCTCTTCGGCGGGCCGGGGCAGTTCCCTGCGGCAACGCAGGAGGCCTCCCAGATCGAGCAGCGTATCATAGGCCGGGTTGTCCGCCGCGCGTTCGACGAGTTGGAGACGTCGTGGGAGCGCCTTCAGGAGATCAAACTTCGCGAGGTCGCGTTCGAGTCGAACGCGGAGTTCGTCCAGATCCTCCCGAGCATGGAGCCCGTCCTGGTCGCCGCCTTCGACCTCCAGGTGCAGGGCCACGTCTCGTTCGTCAAGCTCTGCTACCCCTACCTCATGCTGGAGCACATGATGGGGCACGCGGGCATGCAGCGCTGGATGTCGAGCAAGGTGACCGCCGTGCCTCCCGAGACCCGCGCCCGCTACGAGCGCGCCCTCCGCACGATGGACGTGGAGCTCCGCGCCGAGCTCGGCCGGACGCGCCTGTCGATCCATGACCTGACGACCCTCCAGGAAGGGGACGTCATCCCGCTTCAGCGCCGGACGCAGGAGCCCGTCCAGGTGTTCATCGGGGAGCACGAGAAGTTCAGCGCCGTCGCCGGTCATGCTGGACAGCAGCGCGCCCTCCGCATCCTCGACGTTGCACAGCCGGCGGCGTTCCCTCCTACTGCCTGAAGACCATGAGTGTCTCTCTCTCCATGCAGGACCTCCTCGGCGCGGTACGCACCGTGCTCTCCAGCCTCCTCGGCCGCGAGGTCCAGCTCACTGCTCAGCCCACCGAGGCACCCGACGACGTGGCGGCAGAACGTCATAAGCTGACAGCGAGCTCGGAGGCGGGCGAGCTGCTCTTTACGGTGGCCCTCGACGCCGGGTGGGTACCTGCGCTCTCCGAAGCCCTGCCAGGCGAAGCCCCGGCCGAGACGGACGATCTCCTGCTGGACCTCGCCTCCCGGATCTACAGCGGGCTCCTGGACCAAGCGAAGACGGCAGGGCTGGCGGTGCCGGAGGCCGTCTTCGCCGTGGCAGCATCGGCTCCTGCGCTGCCGACGCCGGGGCAGGCCGTCGCCTTCGAGTGGGCGCAGGACGACGCCTCGCTGGCCGGCTATCTGCTTTTTCCAGACCGTGCGGCTTCCCCGCCTCCGCCCGGACCCGCGGCCGAAGCCATCCCAGGCATTGCCCGACCCTCCTTCGAGGACCTGGGCAGCGAGCGCCTCGGCGGCGGCGAGGCTGGCAATCTGGACATGCTCTCCGACGTAGAGCTCGAGGTGACCGTCGAGCTCGGCCGCCGCCGGTTGCCGCTTGCCGACGTGCTCCGCCTCACCACAGGCAGCATCGTCGAACTAGACAAGCTCGTCGGGCAGCCGCTGGACATCTACGCGAACGGCCGGCTGGTCGCTGAGGGCGAAGCCGTCGTGATCGACGAGCAATTCGGCGTGCGCGTGACGAGCCTCGCCGCCCGTCAGCGGCAGCAGAAGACGCTGTTCTGACGGCGCACGGGCGGAGCTGTGTACCGCAAGGCGTTCCCCCGGCGGGACGAAAGCTTTTCCGCTCCGCCCGGCTCCGAGCGGCAGGCGTCGCCAGGGACGGCGCTGCCCGGAGGCCGAGCCGGGCGGCACCGTTTTTGGCGCTGGCCGGCGCAGACTCCATCCGCCCTCTGATGCGCTTCCGCCTCCGCCCCGGCCTCGCCACGCCGCGCCCGCTCCGCCGCGCGCTGCTCTTCGCCGGGGGCCTGCTCCTGCTCTTCCTCGTCGTCCACCTCGCCCCTGCGTCCGAGACGGCCCGCGCCGGGCCCCGCCTCCTGAGCGCGGGCAATCTGCTTGCCCTCGCTCTCCTGGCGGGCGGCGGGGCGTGGGCGCTCCACCTCCGCAAGCGTGCGGCTTCGGCCGGGCACGCGCCGGCGCTGCTGGAGCCGGTCGGGCAGATGCAGCTGGCGGCGGGGCAGCAGCTCCGGCTCGTCCGCTGCGGCGGCGAGGTGCTGCTGCTCGGCGTGGCGAGCGGGCAGATCACGCTCCTGCGGCGCTACGACGCCGAGGCGTTCGACATCGAGGCATTCGGTGCGGAGCGTGCTCCCGACCTCGCGGAAGATGCTCCGATGCCACCGGGCTTCGCCGAGCTTCTCCGCACTAGCCTCGGGCGACCCACGCATGCGTAACGCCCGCCCGGTCCGCCTCCTCCTGCTCGCCCTGCTGCTGGTCGGTTTCGCGCCGGGGGCCGCGGCGCAGGAGACGTCGCCAGACCTCGCTACCGAGGCAACGGCGACGGGCAGTGCAGCGGGTGGTGGATCAGGCAGCGTGCTCACTCCGCTCCCCGGCGTCTCCGTCACCGGCGGCGGCGAGGACCTCGCCCTCCCGATCCAACTCCTGCTGCTGCTGACGGTGCTCACGCTCGCGCCGTCGATCATCATCCTGATGACCAGCTTCACGCGGCTCGTGGTCATCTTCAGCATCCTGCGGACCGCGCTCGGGATGCAGCAGTCGCCGCCGACGCAGATCATCATCGGGCTGGCGCTCTTCCTGACCTTCTTCATCATGTCCCCGGTGATCGAGGAGGCCAACACGAACGCGCTCCAACCCTACCTCGCCGACAAGATTACCCAGGCCGACGCCCTCGCGCTCGCCGCCGCGCCGACGAAGGCGTTCATGCTGGAGCAGACGCGCGACAAGGACCTCATGCTGTTCATGGACATGGCCGGCATCGACGGGTTCGCCGACGTGTCCGAGGTGCCGCTGCACGTCCTCGTCCCGGCGTTCGTGATCTCGGAGCTTCGGATCGCCTTCCAGATCGGGTTCATGCTGTTCCTGCCGTTCCTCGTGGTCGACCTGATCGTGGCGAGCGTGCTGATGTCGATGGGCATGATGATGCTCCCGCCGGTGATGATCTCGCTCCCGATCAAGCTCCTGCTGTTCGTCCTCACCGACGGGTGGTACCTGATCGTCGAGTCTGTCGTGCGCGGGTATCTGGGAGGATGAGGGCGTGGGGGGAACGGGAGGAAAGGAGGGAATGGAGAGAGAATCCAGAATCTAAAATCTGAGAATTCCCAACCGTATGAACACCGACGTAGCCCTGTTCTGGATGCGCGAGGCGATGCAGCTCGCGGTCCTCGTGACGGCCCCGATGCTCGGCGTCGCGCTCGCGGTCGGTCTCCTGGTGAGCCTCTTCCAGGCGGTGACCTCGATGCAGGAGATGACGCTGAGCTACATCCCGAAAATCCTCGCGATCGCCCTCATGCTCCTGCTCCTTGCCCCGTGGATGCTGGAGATGCTGACCGACTTCGCCGCGCAGGCGTTCTCGTTCATCCCGAACGTCTCGCGGTGAGTTCGGAACGAAGGGCGTGGAGGGCAGGGAGAGCGTGGAGGGCCTGATGCCGACCGCCTCCTCCCACCTCGCAGCCTCCTCCTTTCCACCCTCCTCTCCTTCCATTCCCTCCACGCCGAACAATCCCTCGCCGTGCTCCTCGACCCCGACCACCTGCTGCGCGCGCTGCTCGTCTTCGTCCGCGTCGGCGGGCTGTTTGTGGCGGCGCCGTTCTTCGGGCAGCGGCTGATTCCAGTGCAGGTCAAGGTGATGCTGGCAGCCGTCCTCGCGTTCAGCCTCGCCGGGCTCGTCGGCGGCGCGCTCCCGCCGGGCGTTACGCACCCGGTCGGCTTCGTCGTGGCCCTCGCTGTCGAGGCGCTGACGGGAGCGCTGCTCGGGTTCGCGGCGCAGTTCGTGTTCTACGCCGTGCAGTTCGCGGGCGACGTGATCGGGTTCCAGATGAGCCTGAGCCTCGCGCAGATCTACAACCCGATCAGCGGCGAGCCGTCGAACCCGCTCGGGCGCGTGCTCACGCTGGGGTTCATGCTGCTCTTCATCCTGCTCGGCGGGCCGCAGCAGCTCGTTCTGGCGCTCGTCTCGTCGTTCCAGGTGGTGCCGCTGGCCGGGGCCGACCTCGCGGCGGGCGGGCCGCTGCTGCTCCAGTGGACGGGGGCGTTTTTCACGACGGCCCTCCGCCTCGCCGCCCCGTTCATGGTGACGCTCTTCCTGATCGACGTCGCGCTCGGCGTCTTCGCCCGCGTGGTCCCGCAGGCCGACCTGTTCTCGCTGGGCCTGCCGCTCAAGATCCTCGCCGGGCTGAGCCTCTTCGCGCTCTTCGTCCAGCAGTTCGGCCCCGTCGCCCCGGACCTCGTCGCGCGGATGGTCGAGGACGTAGCGCAGCTCCTCGGCGTGCTCGGCGGCTAGGTGGGGTTGGGCGTGTGGGGGGTGAGGCTCTGGGAGTGTAGGGAAAGGCTTTCCTGAACAGACGGCGTGGGCTTCCAGAAGCTAAGCCCTCCGCAAGCGTCAGCATGGTTCTACGCGTCGTTGACGCGCTGGCACGCTCGTTGACATGGCACGGCGGAATCCCCACGCCGAGCCGTGAGCGACCAGCCCGACCGACAGGAAAAGATTCACGACCCGACCCCGACGCGCCTGAAGAAGGCGCGCGAGGAGGGCAACCTGTTTCGCTCGAAGGAGATGTCGTCGGTGGGGCTGCTGGCCGTCAGCGCGGCGCTCCTCATCCTGGGCATGCCAGCGGCGTTCGGCGCGCTGCAGCACCTGACGGCGCGGCTGTTCCTCGGGGCCCCGACGATGGAGTTCACGACGGCGAGCGTGCAGGGCCTCGTCGCGGACATCGGCTGGCAGGTGACGCTCGTGCTCGCGCCGTTCTTCGCCGCCCTCCTCGTGGCCGGGGCCGGGCTCAGCGTCGCCCAGACCGGCTGGAACGTCTCCGTCAAGCCGCTCGTGCCGAAGGCCAACCGCATCTCGCCGCTCCAGGGCTTCAAGCGCATGTTCTCGTCGAAGGGGCTGTTCGAGACGGCCAAGTCGCTGGTCAAGATCGCCGTCGTGGGGCCGCTCGCGTTTCTCGCCATCCGGAGCCATCTGCCGCAGATCCTGTCGCTGCACACGGTCCCGCTCGAGGGCATCTTCACGATGGCCGCCGGGTGGATCGCGCTCCTGCTCGTCCAGATGCTCGCCGCCCTCGCGGTGCTCTCCGCCGCCGACTTCTCGTTCGAGAAGTGGAAGTACAAGCAAGACCTCAAGATGACCGACCGGGAGCTGAAGGACGAGGCCAAAAACCAGGACGGCGACCCGCTCCTCAAGGGCAAGCGCCGGCAACTCGCCCGCGAGATGGCCCGCCGCCCGCGCCTCGACCACGCCGTGATGCAGGCCGACGTCGTCGTCACCAACCCGACGCACTACGCCGTCGCGCTCGCCTACGACCCGCTCACCGGCAGCGCGCCGCGCGTCCTCGCCAAAGGCGTCCGCAAGCGCGCCCTCCGCATCAAAGAACTCGCCGCCGACCTCGGCACCCCGACCGTCGAGGACCGGCCGCTGGCGCGGGCGCTCCACGCGACGGTCGACGAGGGCCACGAGATCGCCGAGGACCTCTACCCCGCCGTCGCCGCCGTCCTCGCCGAAGTCTACCGCCAACGTGATGCAACGGTAGGAGCTTGATTACAACGGTAGGGGCTTGATTAATCAAGCCCCTACGCCGCCACGCCTGACCCGGGCGCAGCATGCTGCGCCCCTTCTGCTCGCTGCCCTCTGCCTTCTGCTCGCTGAACCGCCGTGTCCAACCTTCCCGCTCCGGCCCCACCGCCCGCGCCGCCGACGTTCCGCGTCGGGACCGACATGGTGGTCGCCGGCAGCGTCGTGTTCGTACTGTTCGTGCTCGTCGTGCCGCTGCCGGGGTTCCTGCTGGACCTCCTGCTGGCGACCAACATCGCGATCAGCCTCGCGGTGCTGCTGACGGCGTTCTACGCCAACCGGCCGCTCGACTTCGCCATCTTCCCGGGCCTGCTCCTGATGACGACGCTCTTCCGGCTGTCGCTCAACGTGGCGAGCACGCGGCTGATCCTGAGCGAGGCCAAGGCCGGCGCGCTCATCGCCGCCTTCGGCGACTTCGTCGTGGCCGGCAACTTCGTCGTCGGCGGGATCGTCTTCCTGGTCCTCGTCCTCATCAACTTCGTCGTCATCACGAAGGGGTCGGGGCGCATCGCCGAGGTCGGGGCGCGCTTCACGCTCGACGCGCTCCCCGGCAAGCAGATGGCGATCGACGCCGACCTCAACGCCGGGCTGATCGGCGAGGCCGAGGCGCGGCAGCGCCGCGAGGACGTCTCGCGCGAGGCCGACTTCTACGGCGCGATGGACGGGGCCTCGAAGTTCGTCCGGGGCGACGCCATCGCCGGCCTCATCATCACCGCCGTCAACATCATCGGCGGCCTCCTGATCGGTGCGGCGCAGTACGGGATGACGCTCAGCGAGGCCGCGCAGACGTTCACGCTCCTCTCGATTGGCGACGGCCTCGTCAGCCAGATTCCGGCCCTCCTGATCTCGACCGCGGCGGGGATCATCGTCAGCCGCGCCTCGGGCGAGGGCAACCTCGCGGGCGAACTCAAGGGCCAGCTCTTCACGAAGTCGCAGCCGATCCTGCTGACCGGCGGCTTCCTCGTGCTCCTCGGACTGATGCCGGGGCTCCCGCTGCTCCCGTTCTGGATGCTCGCCGGCGGGACGCTCCTGCTCGGCAAGTCGCGGAGCGAGGCGGAGCACGCCGAAGCCATCGAGGTCCACGAGGCCGAACTGCGCGAGGCCGCCGCCGCCGAGGCCGATACGGAAACCGCCCCGGCCGACCTCCTCCTCGTCGACCCGCTCGAACTGGAGATCGGCTACTCGCTGATCTCGGTCGTCGACCCGAACCAGCAGGGCGACCTCCTGGAGCGCGTCAAGATGCTCCGGCACCAGCTCGCGGTCGAGCTCGGGGTCGTGATCCCGCCCGTCCGCATCCGCGACAACGTCGGGGTCGGGGCCAACACCTACGTCATCAAGCTGCGCGGCAACGCGATCGCCGAGGGCGAGGTGATGCCGGGCTACCACCTCGCGCTGTTGCCCGACGACGCGAGCGGCGTACCGCCGGGCGTCCGCTGCGAGGACCCGACGTTCGGCCTCCCCGCCGTGTGGGTGGCCGAGCGCAACCTGGGCGAAGCCGAGCGGCTCGGCCTGACCGTGGTCGAGGCCGCCGCCGTCATCACGACGCACCTCCTCGAAGTGCTCCGCGGGCACGCCTACAAACTCCTCGACCGCCAGGAGACGAAGAAGCTGATCGACAAGGTGAAGGAGACCGCCCCGGCGCTCGTCGAGGAGCTCGTGCCGAACGTGCTCTCGGTCGGCGACGTGCGGCGGGTGCTCGCCCGCCTCCTCCAGGAGCGCATCCCGATCCGCGACCTCGTCACGATCCTTGAAGCCCTCGCCGACTACGCCCCGCAGACCAAGAATCTCGACGTGCTCACCGAGTACGTCCGCGCCGCGCTGGCCCCGACGATCACACAGCAGTTTGCCCAGGACGGGAGCGTCCACTGCTTCGTCCTCGACCCGGTCTTGGAACAGCACTTGTTGGACCAGGCAGAAGCTGGCACGCTCAACCCGAACACCCTCGGCCTCGACCCCGGCCGCGCCGAGACGTTCGTCGCCGAAGCGAGCCGGCTCACGAAGGCGCTGCTCGGGCATGGCTACCCGCCGGTCCTGCTCACCTCGCCGGTGCTCCGCGCGGCCCTCTTCGGGTTCCTCTCGCCCATGCTCTCGGACCTCACCGTGCTCTCCTACAATGACCTCGTCCCCGACGCTGCCGTGGACGTGGACGACCAGCTCAAGATCGTCTGACGGAGCTCCTGGCTTTTAGCTCTTAGCTATTGGCTACCAGCAGGATAGAACGCAACTACCAGCTAACAGCCACCAGCCCGTAGCTATGAACATCAAGACCCTGACCGGCTCCAGCATCCAGTCCGCGCTCGCCGAGGCGCGCCGCCTGCTCGGGGACGAGGTGCTGCTGCTGGAGTCCGTCGCGGCGACCGAGTCCGAGCCGGCGCGCGTCACGGTGATGGTGGACAGCGTGGCCGCCGTCCCGCATGCAGCGCCCGCCGCCGAGCCCGCCCCAGCCGTCGCTGAGCCGGTAGGCTACGGCTATGGCGCGCAGGCCGCCTTCGTGCAAGCGGAAAAACCTGCCGCTGCCGCGACCGCACTTTCTTCCGCGCCGCCCCCTCCGGCACGCCCCCTGTTCGAGCCCGAACCGGTCGCTCCCGTTACCGATTTCGCGGCTATTGCGTCGCTCCTCGACGGGCGGTTCGGAGACCTCCTCGACCGGCTGCGCGCCTTCGACGCTGACCGGCCCGGACTCGGCCGGCAGTGGCTCGTCCACCCGCTCTACGGCGACCTCCTCGCCTCCGGCCTCCGGCCCGACACGGCCGACCGGCTCTTTCAGGCCGTCGCCCAGCGCGGCTTCCGCGCCGCCGACCGCAGCCCGCAGATGCTCGGCGAGATGCGGTGGGCGCTGATGCAAGAGCTGCGCGAACTCCTCCACCGCCCCGCCGCCTCGCACGACACGGCGGGCACGCTCGTCCTCCTCGGGCCGAGCGGGGCCGGCAAGACCTCGCTCCTGCTCAAGCTTGCCCTCCACCCGAGCTTCTACGGGCGGCGCCGGACCGCGGCCCTCGTCCTCGTTCCCGAGCATACCGACCACCTCCACCAGAGTCCGACCGACCTCTACCGCCGCCACGGACTTCCGGTCCAGACCGCGCGCACGCCCGACGAGGTCCGCCAGGCCCTCGCCCGCACCGCCGCCTTCGACCAGGTCCTCGTCGATACGCCCTCGCTCCCGGCGAACCCGCGTCTGGCTCGGCAGGGGACGATGTGGCTGAACGATCTCCTCAGCGAGGTCGACGCGTTCGACGTGCACCTCGTCCTCGACGCGACGCGGGCGCTCGAAGGCTTCGACGACGCCTACCTGCGCAGCCTCACCCTTCGCCCGACAGCCGCCTCGCTCACCCGGCTCGACGAGACCCGGGGCTGGGGGCGCGTGGCCGAGTGGCTGCTCGCGCTCAGCCTGCCGGTGCAGTTCGTCTCGACGAGCCCGCGCCTGGCCGACGGCGTGCGGACGTTCACGCCGGGCTGGTTCGTCGAGCAGATCGCGGACGGCCGGGCCGCCGAGACCGGAGGGCTGACCGCATGGAGCTAGTCCGACCCAAAGGCCCGACCACGATTGCCATCGTCAGCGGGAAAGGCGGCGTCGGCAAGAGCGTAGTCGCCGTCAACCTCGCCGAGACGCTCGCCGAGACGGGGGCCCGCGTAGCGCTCGTGGACGTCGACTTCGGGCAGGGCGCATGCGCGGTCCTCGTCAACGAGACGCCGGCCTCGACCGTCTACGAGTGGTCGAAGCGGCGTGGGCCGGTGGCCGACCTCTGCCTCCGCACCGCTGCCGGCGTGACACTCGTCCAGGGTGCGGCCGGTCCCCTCCCGCTCCGCGAAACCGCCTCCCTGCTGGCCGACCTCGACCGGGTCGTGACCGCGCTCCGGGCGAACCACGACTACGTCCTCCTCGACGCGCCCGCTGGGCTCGACGGCCCCGTCCGGTGGGCGCTCGACGCGGCCGACCTCGGTCTGCTCGTCCTCGCGGGCGAGCCGACGGCTGTGGCCGACGCCTACCGCCTCGCTCGGCTCGTCTGGGAGAGCGACCCTGGCTACGCGCTCTGCGCCGTCGTCAACCTGGCCGACACCGAGGACGACGCCCGGAGCGTGAGCGAGCGCTTCGGGGCCATCACCGAGCGCTTCACCGGGCGCTGCCCGGACTACCTCGGCTGGGTGCCCTACGCGGCCGAGATGCGCCGCGCCGTTCGGGCGCAGACGCCGGCCGTCCGTGCGCCCGGCTCGATGCGCCAGGCCTTCGGCGCGGTCGCGGCCGCCCTCGGTGAGCGGCAGAGCGAGCGCTTCCCCCTCGGCCTCTGAGCCTGTCCTATGCGATCTCTCCTCCTCCAGGTCAGCAGCATCAGCGCGCTGCTCGTGCTGCTGAGCCAGCTCTGGCGCTACGCCTCGCTCGAGCGCGCCCTCGTGGTCACCCTCGTGGCCGGCGGGGCCGTCTACGCGGTCCTGCTCGTGGGCCGCACCGTCACCCGGTACCTCGTGGCGGCGAGCGAGGACGCGCCCCCGCCCACCCCTGAACCCGCCACCCCGCCGCCCGACCCGACCTCGTCCACGAACGCTACCTCCTGACTATGAAGGCGGACGACCTCCAGACGCACGCACTACGCTACACCTCCGACCCGACGCCGCGCCACCGCGAGGCGGTCGTGCTGGCGGCCCTGCCGCTGGTGCGCTCGCTCGTCGGCAAGCTGACGCTGCCCAACCACCCGCTCGCGTCGTGGGACGACCTCGAAGGGGCGGGCCTGCTCGGGCTGATGCAGGCGCTCGACAGCTACGACCCCGAGCGTGGCGCGCAGTTCTCGACCCACGCCTACCGCCGCGTGCAGGGGGCGCTCGTGGACTACCTCCGGTCCATCGACGTGCTCTCGCGCGACAAGCGCCAGCTCATGGCCGAGGCCCAGCGCGCCCTCGGTACGCTCGCCCAGATGCTCGGCGGCGAGCCCAGCGACGAGGACGTGGCCGACTACCTCGGCATCACGCTGGCCGACTACCAGAACCTGCTCTCCGAGGCGCAGCACCGGTTCACGCTGTCGATGGACCAGCCGATCGGCGAGGAGCAGGGGCAGCGCATCGGCGACACGATCACCCTGGACGCTGCCCTCGAAGGGTTCGAGGCCGTCGAGGCCCGGTCCGAGCTGGCTGCGCTCGAAAAGATCATCCCGGCGCTGCCCGAGCGCGAGCGCACGATCCTGGCGCTCTACTACATCGAGGACCTCACGCTGCGCGAGGTCGGCGAGATCCTCGGCGTCAGCGACGCGCGCATCTCGCAGATCCTGGGCAAGACGCTGCTCAAGCTGCGCAACCTCCTCACCGCGACCCAGCCACCGGGCACGATGCGCCCCGCCGCCTGACGCGGCCTACCGGTTGCTGCGGCTGACGGCACCGTTGTAGGGGCGTAGCATGCTACGCCCCTACGAGCACCGGGTAAGAAGCGAGAGGCTTACGGGGTGCGCGCCGGGATCGTCCCGTCGGCGTCCGAGATCACGATCTCGACGCGGCGGTTCTGCTGGCGGCCGGCGTTCGAGGCGTTGTCCGCCACCGGGTAGGCCTCGCCGAAGCCCTGGGTGCGGATGCGCGTTCCGGCGATGCCCGCCTCGACGAGCGAGGCGCGCACCGCGTCGGCGCGGCGCTGCGACAGGCCGAGGTTCATCGACTCGGAGCCGACGCTGTCGGTGAAGCCCTCGATCATCACGTTGCGCTCGGGGTTCTCGTTGAGGAACGTGACGAGGGCGGCCGTGGTGCGGGCCGCGCCCGGCTTGAGCGTCGCCTGCCCCGTGTCGAAGAGCACGTCGCCGAGGGTGAGGACGAGGCCGCGCTTGGTCAGTTCGGCTTCGAGCTCGTTGACCTGGGCGGCGAGCTCGTTGGCGCGGGCGAGGGCGGCTTCGGCTTCGGCGCGGGCGGCCTCGGCGCGCATCCGCTCCGCGGCGGCGCGGCGCTCGGCGGCGGCGGCCTCGGCGGCGCGAGCTTCGAGCACGACCGCCTGCCGCTCGTTGCGGACGTTCTCGATCTCCTTCTCGGCGGCGCGCTGCTTCGCCTTCTCCTCGGCGATGCGGACCCGCTGGTGCGCGAGGTAGGCGTAGTGGTTCACGTCGTCGGTGCCCTCTTTGGCCTCCCACACCGAGACGGCGCGGCGCAGGGCCTCCTCGGCCTCCTGCAGCGCTACCGGCGCGTTGGAGACGATGGTCGGGTCGTTGGAGGCGTCGGTGTAGGCCTGGCGGGCGTCGGCGAGGGCGGGGTTGGCCGCGGGCGGCCCACCGCACCCGGCGACGAGCAGCGCGCTCAGGGCGAGGGCGGGGAGGAAACAGAATCGGGGCATGGCGAAAGAAGTCAGGGTGGGGGAAGCAGAGCGGAGACGCTGCGCGCTCACCGGTCGCCGGTCCGGCGGCTGCGGTTGATCTCCTCGCGGAGCACGCGGATGCTCTCGCGGAGTTCGTCCACGGCCGCCATCGCGGTAGCCGAGCGCGCCCTCGCCTCGGCGAGTTCGGCGTCCACCTGGGCCTGGTCGGCGAGGTAGCGCGCCTGCCCGTAGTCCTCCCGCTCGACGGCCTGCTCGGCCTGGTCGAGCTTCTGGCGGGCGTTGCGCAGCGCGAGCGGGGCGGCCTCGCTCGCGCCGGACTCGTCGGCCTCCGCGATGGCGTTCTGCGCCGTGGAAAGGTTGGGCGGCGGCAGCTTGCTCCCGGCGCAACCGGCGGTGACAAGGGCGAGCGCGAGGACGAGACTCGGCACAGAGCGGGCGGGGTGTTTCACAGTGAGACCTCGTAGGATGAGCGGTAAGAGGGGCAGTGGGAATATACGGAGGCGGGCTTCAGGAGCGGAGGATCGGAAGAGCGGAGGATCGGAAGAGCGGAGGATCGGAAGAGCGGAGGATTCTGGGAGTCAGCGCTGAGCCTGGCTTCCGCTCTTCCCCGCCCTATCCGGCCAGGCCGCGCAGCACGTCGGCGTCGAGGCGGTGCTCGCCGTCGAAGCGGACGGACTCGAACGGGACTTGGGCCTCGCGCAGCCGGCGCTCCTGCTCCGCGATGCGCTCCGGCGTGGCGTACGTGTCCGCGTCTCCAACCACGAGCGTGAGCCCGACGCGCCGCAGCCAAGCGCCGTGCTCATCCAGGTCGAGGTCGTGCGGGAGCACCGAGCCCCAGAGGACGAGCCGGTCGGCCGGCGGATCGCCGAGCATGGGGCTGCGGGCGAGCCACCGGGTGACGGTCGCCCCGCCCTGCGAGAAGCCGAGGGCCACGAGCCGAACCCGAGGTCGGCGCGCCCGGGTCAGCACGTCGGTGTGGACCGTGTCCAGGAGGCGCACGTAGTCCTCGATCTCATCCTCCCGCGCCTCGCGCGTCATCCACGACGCCCCGACGTACTTATGGTCGACCCCGTAGAAGCGGGACAGCCCTTCGGGAGCCACGACCAGGCGATGCGGAGCCTCGACCGCCCGGAAAGACCGGAGGAAGTAGGGCGCTAGTTGCCCGTAGCCGTGGCACACCATCCATACCTCGTCCACCGGATCCGACGGCTCGCCGAGCGTGCAGTAGCGCGCGGTGCGGTAGACCGAGAGCGTGTGCTCCTGCATGGCGCGCGCGCCGCGTCAGGTCGTGGTGACGGTCTCGCCGTTGAGCGCGTGCCCGTTGTAGACCGCGCTGGGCGCGCGGAACAGGCCGCGGTCGTTGATGTGCCCGGCGTAGCGCCCCAGGAGCTTCACCTGGTCGCTGCGGACGTGCTCCTCGTCACCGTCGAGGTACTGGAGGCAGAGCCCGTCTGACTCGTGGTAGACGCGGCAGAGCGCCACTGTCCCTTCGCAGATCACGGTCGACACATGCCCGTCGCCGATGCTTCCTTCCTGGAGCAGCAGGTAGCCACCGGCTATGTCGTCGAGCCCGCGCACCAGGTGTCCGTTGGTAGCCACGGCGAAGGTCCTGTCGAGGCCGGGGAAGAGGTCCTTGAGCGTGATCTCGTCGATGCTGAGGCTGACCTTGAACTCCTCGTCCTCGAGCACGCCCTGGACCGGGAAGCCGCCGGGGTTCAGGCCTGCGCGCTGCCCGAGGAGCCGGTAGCCGTTCTGGTCGCGCGTGAGGTAGCCTTTCTTAGCGAGGGCCTGGAGGTTCTGCGTAACGGAGTTGGGGGAGCGATACCCAAACTCCTCAACGATCTCGCGGTACGTTGGCCAGACCTTCTGCCGGCGTACGTGGTCGGCGAGGAACTGGAGAAAGGTGTGCTGCTTGGAGGTGAGTTGCTTGCGGCTCATGATGGATGAGGGGTTTCAGAAGGGCCTAAGCCTGAGCAACGCTTGACTCCGCAAACTAACCGAGCGCCTGTCTATAAGTCAAGCCCCGATCCTTACCAACCTGATTATGTCACAACATAACGCACACGAGGACAGCCCCCCGGTGTTTATCCGGTCGTACCGGATACGCTCACCCAGGCGTACCCGCGCGCCCATGATGGGGCCTTCCCCTAGCGTTCCGCCCTGGGCTCCACGCCGCTAGCCTGGGTGCCCGGCAGGCAACGGCAGAGCACCTACCGGACGTGCTCGCTGTCAGCGCGCCCTACGCCGGAGGCGCGCTCGGCGGCGGGGTGAGTTGCCCTGCCACCTTTCGGACCCGGTCGGGGTAGGCCTCCTCGACGTGGTAGCGCAGGTAGGCGTCGACGAGCCGCTGGACCTCATCGCGGAGGTCTGCCGAGAGCGCCATCCGCATGGCCGTAGCGAGGTCGGCGCGGGCGAAGACGGCGAAGGCGCGGAGGGCTTGCCGCCCCACCCGCGCCCCGGCCTTCGGGGCGGCGGCAAGCGGGAGGACGGCCCCGGTGTCGAGCGCGAGGACGCCGCCCTCGTCGGGGAGCGCGAGCACGTCGCCCCGCTGCACGTCCGGCGCGAACCCAAGCACCGTCGCCATGCGGAGTTGGAAGTGCGGGAGCACGTTCGCAGCGCGCTCCGCGGCCCCGTCGAGTTCGAGGAGCGCTTGCACGAGGAGCGTGAAGAGGAGCGGGTTCTCCTCCTGGTCCTCAGTCAGCGCCCGCACGAGTTCGACGAGGCGGAGGCCGACGGTGATCTTCTCGATGTCCGCCGCGACGCCGTGGAGCACCTGGACGTGTGCGCTCTCCTTGAGGGTCTGGAGGCCGCGCCCCGGCTTGTAGTAGTAGACGACCTGCACGTACCCCATCGGCTGGAGCGCCGAGCCGAAGCGGGACTTGGGCCGCCGCGCCCCCTTCGCCATGACGGTGACCTGCCCGTGCCGCCGCGTGAAGAGCGTGACGATCAGGCTCGTCTCGCCGTACTCGATGGCGCGGAGCACGACAGCGTCGGTGCGAACAATCATGAGGAGTCAGGGCGAGGGTTCTGGGCCGGGTGACAGGCAATCGTAGGGGCGAGGCATGCCTCGCCCGGGTCGCTGCGCCTCGCCCGAAACTACCTGGCTTCGCTGCCAGCGGTCCGTCACGGTCAACGCCCCGGCCGCGCCCTGGTGCCGAAAAAGTCAGCGCGGGGGTTATGGATTGCCGCGCCCAGCGTCTAGACCACTGTCCGGGCCGCCGTCTCACTCCCCCGCTTCTCCGCGATGCCTTCGCTCTACCGCCTCCAGCAGCGCCTCGCCATCACCGCCCCCGAGGCCGCCGCGCTCCTCTTCGTCGCGGGCGTGCTCCTCGCCGGCCTGGGCGTCCGCTACTACCAGAACCACACGGTCCCTTATGCGCCCGACTACTACGCCGCCCTCGACGCCGCCCTCGACGCGCGGGCCGTCGCGCTTCGCACCGGCAGCGACACGGCGGCTGTCGCAGCCTCCGATTCTATCCGGGCGAAGGACGTAGCCCCGCACGCGGCGTTGCCTGTCGTAGCGGCCTCGGCGTGGGCCTCCCGTTCGGCACGGCGGAGCGCGTTGGGGCCCGTGCGGATGAACCTCAACACTGCCTCCGAGCGCTTGCTCCAGCGCCTGCCCGGCATCGGCCCTGCCCTTGCCGGGCGGATCACTACTTACCGCAGCCAGCACGGGGACTTCGCCCAGCCGGGGCACCTCGTCCGTGTCAAAGGCATCGGCCCGAAGACGTTCGAGAAGCTGGAGCCGTACCTGTTTGTCGCCGACGGTGAGGAGTAGGGTCAGCGGCGCGGCGTGACCTCGGGCGGATCGGGCGGCTCTCCGTGCGGACCGAGGCTGCCGTCGCCGCGCGGCCCGCGGCGGGCGATCTCGCCGGGCGTCCACGAGCGGCTCGACTCCTCCTCGCGGTTGATGAACCGGTAGACGGGGAAGAGCAAGATGAAGGCCAGAAAGAAGAAGCCGAGGGTGGCTCCGGCGATGACCCAGTAGACGTTGTCGAGGTCGCTCAGCTCCACGAGAAAGGAGATAGGTGACGAGGGTGGGGACAGTACCTTCTGTCCACCGTCTTCTGTCTACTGTCATCCGGCATGATCGTTCTCGTCATCAACTGCGGCTCCTCGTCCCTCAAGTTCGACGTGCTCGACGTGGAAGAGCGGGTCACGCTGGCCGAGGGGCAGGTCGAGCGCATCGGCGCGGTGTCGTCGCTGGTCTCGTTCAGGATCGGGGACGGCAAGAAGCAGCGGCGGGCGCTCCAGGCGGCCGACCACGGCGAGGCGCTGCGCTTCGTGATGAAGGCGCTCTTCGAGGGCGAGGGCAGGCTCGACGCGGCGGTCGAGGCCGTCGGGCACCGCGTGGTCCACGGCGGCGAGGACTTTGCCGACTCGGTCCTGATCGACGACGAGGTGATCGAGGCCATCCGCGACGCCTTCGACCTGGCGCCGCTCCACAACCCGGCCAACCTGCGTGGCATCCGGGCGGCGCAGGCCGCGCTGCCGGACGTGCCGCACGTCGCCGTCTTCGACACGGCCTTCCACCAGACGCTCCCCGCGCACGCCTACCTCTACGCCATCCCGAACCGGCTCTACCGCCGCCACAAGATCCGGCGCTACGGCTTCCACGGCACCAGCCACTACTACGTCAGCCGCACGCTCTACCGGCTCGCCGGCATCGAGAAGACCAACAGCCGCGTCATCACCGCCCACCTCGGCAATGGCTGCTCGGTGTGCGCCATCCGCGACGGGCAGAGCGTGGACACCTCGATGGGCATGACGCCGCTCGCGGGCCTCGTGATGGGCACCCGCTGCGGCACGCTCGACCCGAGCATCGTCTTCGACCTCGTCGAGAAGGAGGAGCTGACCCTCGCCGAGGTCCACACGCTCCTCAACAAGTACAGCGGGCTGCTCGGGCTCTCGGGCTACGCCGCCGACATGCGCGACCTCCTGGCCGAGGCCGCCGACGGCGACGTGCGCTGCCGCCAGGCGGTCGACGTGTTCTGCTACCGCGTCAAGGGCTTCGTCGGGCAGTACCTCGCCGCGCTCGGCGGGGCCGACGCGCTCGTCTTCACCGCCGGCATCGGGCAGCACAGCCCGGTGATCCGGGCGCAGATTTGCGCTGGCCTGGAGGGCCTCGGCATCGAGATCGACCCGGCGCGCAACGAAGCCGCCGTCGGCACGGAGTCGATCATTTCAACCGACGCCAGCACGGTCCAGGTCTGGACGATCCCCACGAACGAGGAACTGGTCATCGCCATCGACACTGGGAAAATCGCTGCCGCGCGTAGGCAAAACCCCTATGCCTGAGCCGGGCGCTGCGGTATCTTCCGGCCCCGCGTACCAAGCCCGACCGACCGATGCCCGACCCCTCCTCGAACGCGCAGCGCATGGGCGTGGCGATGCGCGAGAACTCGCCCTTCACCGCGCTGACCGAAGCGCTCGCCGACGCCGTCCTGATCGTCGCCGAGACCGGCGAGGTGCTCTACGCCAGCGAGCGCTTCAGCGACCTCCTCCGCTGGAAGCCGGCCGAGGTTGTCGGGACGGACTTCTTCGCCCTCTTCCACGAGGACGACCGCCCGATGCTGCCGGACCAGATGGCCGGCGGCGGCCTCGGCGTGCAGTGGACCGCCCGGATGCTGGACCGCGACGGCGGCACGCGCTGGATGAGCCTCGGCCTGCGCCAGCCCGAAGGCGCGAAGCCGGAGGGGACCTACGTCCTGGCGCGCCCGCTCGACACCCCGCCCGAGATCACCGACGCCGCCGTGCTCTTCCAGCGCGCCCTCGACGCGGCCAACAACCTCGTCGTCATCACCGACGCCCGGCGCAAGGACAACCCCATCATCTTCGCCAACGACTACTTTCTCGAAGTCACCGGCTACGAAGAAGACGAGGTCCTCGGCCGCAACTGCCGCTTCCTGCAGTTCCTCCCGGACGGCACGCGCGACGACCAGCCCGAGCGCTACCAGCTCCGCGATGCCCAGGACGCCGGCCGGCCGGCGACGGTTCTGATGCGGAACTACAGCAAGAGCGGCGACCTCTTCTGGAACGAACTCTACGTCACCCCCCTCTTCGACCCCGACGGGACCCTCACCCACTTCATCGGCGTCCAGAACAACGTCACGGACCGCGTCGAGGCGCAGGAGGACGTGCGCCGCCGCGGGGCGCTGCTTCAGTCGTTCTACGACAGCGCCCCGATGATGATGGGCGTCACGACGCTCAGCGAGGACGGCTCCGTCGTCCACCGGTCGGCTAATCAGACGGCGAGCCGGTTCTACGGCGTCGCCCCCGAAGCCGTCGAGGGCAAGACCGAGCGTGACCTGGGCTACACCGAGGGCGAGTCGGCGCGCTGGCAGGCGCACTACCGCGAGGCCCTCGCCTCGGGCAAGCCGGTCCGCTTCGATACGTGCTACCCCTGGGACGGCGACCCCCGAGGCGCGGACGTCCGCAACCTCACCGTTGCGCTCAATCACATCCCCGGCACCGGCCAGGGAGGGGACGGGCACGAAGGCAACGGCGACGAAGCCGACCTCCCGCTGTTCTCGTACGTCGTCCAGGACGTGACCGAGCAGCGCCGCACCGAGCGGGCGCGGGGAATGCTGGAGCAGGCCCTGGAGAGCACGACGACGCCGTTCCTCATCACCGACGCCGACCTCGACCGGCCCGGGCCGCGCGTGACCTACGTCAACCCGGCCTACACCGGGATGACCGGCTACCCGCGGGACGAGGTCGTCGGCCAGACGCCGCGCCTCACGCAGGGGGCCAAGACCGACCGCGCCCTCCTCGACCGGCTCCGCCGCCAGCTCGAAGCCGGCGAGGCCTTCCACGGCGAGACGGTCAACTACCGCAAGGACGGCTCGGAGTACGTCCTCAACTGGAGCATCCAGCCCATCCGCAACCCCGACGGCGAGATCACCCACTACGTGGCGACCCAGAACGACGTCACCCGCCGCCGCGAGCTCGAGCAGGAGGTCCTCGAGATCTCGGCCCGCGAGCAGGAGCGCATCGCCAGCGACCTCCACGACGGCCTCGGCCAGGTGCTCACCGGCGTCTCGTTCCTCACGGCGAGCGTCGAGAACCGCCTGCGCGAGCAGGGGTCGCCCCACCTCGAAGATGTCGCGCAGATCCGGTCCTACGTCGAGGAGGCCGTCGAGCAGGCGCGCGCCCTCGCCCACGGCCTCCACCCCGTCAGCACCGAGCCGGACGGCCTGATCAAAGCGCTCGCCTACCTCGCCGACACGGTCGAGGCCGCCTACGGCATCTCGTGCTCGTTCGTCTACAACCGCCCGGTCCTCGTGGCCGACCTCAACCAGGCGACCCACCTCTACCGCATCGCGCAGGAGGCGACGACGAACGCGGTCCGCCACGGCGAGGCGAGCGAGATCGCCCTCTCGCTCTACGACCTCGCCGCCGAGGCAGACCCTCACGCCGCCCCAGGCGAGGCCGTCCTCACCGTGTTCGACGACGGCCACGGGATCACCGACGCCGCGCTCGAGGAGAGCGACGGCATGGGCCTCCACACGATGCGCAACCGCGCCCGCCGCATCGGCGGGACGCTGGAGGTCGGGCGCCGGGGCGAGGGCGGGACGTACGTCCGCTGCCGGTTCACCCCGGAGGCGTAGCCGGGGCGAGAGGGTATACAGGGCGTGGAGGGTACGAAGGGCTCGGAGGGTAGAACCGACGAGGGGTAGCAGCGCGGCTGCACTCCATACTCTCCTTTCCCTCCTCGCCGAACGACCTCTCCCCGCCGAGCCACTCCTCCTCGCCGTACCTTTCCGGCTCCCTCCGCTTCTGCCTCTCCCCCATGAAAAACACCATTCGCATCGCCTCCGGCCAGGGCTTCTGGGGCGACCTCCAGCGCGCCCCCATCGACCAGGCGCGCGGCGGCCCCATCGACTACCTCGTCATGGACTACCTCGCCGAGGTCACCATGTCGATCCTCCAGAAGCAGAAGCTCCGCAACCCCGCCTTCGGCTACGCGCGCGACTTCGTCGAGGTGGTCACCGAACTGCTGCCGGACATCAAAGAAAAGGGGTTCACGATCGTCTCGAACGCGGGCGGCGTCAACCCCCTCGGCTGCCGCGACGCGATCCTGGCGAACGCAGCGGCGCGCGGCATCGCGGGCGTGCGCATCGCCGTCGTGACCGGCGACGACCTGCTCGGCGACCTCGACACGCTCCTCGCCGAAGGGGTCGAGCTGAAGCACATGGAGACGGGCGAGCCGCTTGCGCCGGTCCGCGACCAGATGGTGAGCGCCAACGCCTACCTCGGGGCCGGGCCGATCGTCGAAGCCCTCGCCGAGGGCGCGGACGTGGTCATCACCGGGCGCACGACCGACACCGGCCTCACGCTCGCCCCGATGATCCACGCCTTCGGCTGGGATCCAGCGGACTGGGACAAGATGGCCGCCGGGACGGTCGCCGGACACATCCTCGAGTGCGGCGCGCAGTCGTCGGGCGGCAACTTCACCGACTGGGACACGGTCCCCGACATGGCCCGGATCGGCTTCCCGATTGTCGAGGCCCGTCCCGACGGGACGTTTACCGTCACCAAGCACGACGGCACCGGCGGGCTCGTCTCCACCGCGACCGTCGCCGAGCAGCTCCTCTACGAGATCGGCGACCCGACCGACTACATCACCCCGGACTGCGTTGCCGACTTCACCTCGATCCACCTCGAGGCCGACGGCGAGAACCGCGTCCGCGTCCACGGCATCGCGGGCTCGGAGGACACCGCGTTCTACAAGGTCAGCGCCGCCTACGCCGACGGCTGGAAGGCATCGTCCACGCTCGTCTACGCCTGGCCCGACGCGGCCAAGAAAGCCCGCGCCGCCGCCGACATCCTCAAGGCCCGCCTTGACCGCCTCGGCCTGTCGTTCGAGGAGTACCGCGCCGAACTGATCGGCCTGAACGCGCTCACCGAGGACGACGACGCGCGCCGCGAGAACGACCTCGATGAGGTGATGCTCCGCGTCTCGGTCCGCGCGGCCGACCGCGCGCCCGTCGAGCAGTTCGGGCGCGAGATCGCCCCGCTGATCCTGACCGGACCGAGCGCCGTCACCGGCTTCGCCGGGGGCCGCCCGAAGCCGAGCGAGGTGATCGCCTACTGGCCCGCGCTGATCCCGAAGGACCGCGTAACGCCTGAGGTGACGGTCGTCGAAACGTGATAGGAACGGAAGCAAGGAAGAGCGGAAGCGGGGAAGACTGGCTCGGCGCTGAATCCTGAACCCTTCCGCTCTTCCCATCCCCCGCTCTTCCGATCCTGTAGCTGGATCACCCCTCGCGTCGGGGCGTTCGGGAGGGATGCCGTCCTCCGCGCACCCGCTCCGCCGTCTCAACTCCTACCTCTGGACGTACAAAGGCCTGATGATCCCGGGCCTGCTTGCCGCGCTCACCTCGGCGGCGTTTGCGATCATCGTCCCCATCGTCGTGCGCGAGGCCGTCGACGCGATCCCGCGGATGGTGACGGTCTACGCGCTCTACGCGGGCACCCCCGCCGAGGGCTTCCTGTGGCGCACCTTTGCCTACACGCTCGTCGTGATCGGGGCGGCCATCATCGGGCTCTCCGTCGTCAGCGGCGTGTTCTCGTTCTGGACGCGGCAGACGGTGATCGTCGCGAGCCGGCACATCGAGTTCGACCTTCGCAACCGGCTCTACGGCCACCTCCAGACGCTCTCGGCCGGGTTCTACCACCGGACTCCGACGGGCGACGTGCTGACGCGCGCCACGAGCGACATCGAGAAGATCCGCCGCTACGTCGGCCCGGCGATCATGTACGCCGTCCGCGCCGTCACGACGGTCGCCACGGTCCTCGTCGTGATGATGCTGATCTCGCCCGTCCTGACGCTGTGGGCGCTGCTCCCCATGCCGGTCCTGGCCGTCGCCATCTTCTTCGTCTCGAAGCTCGTCCACACCCGCACCGACGCGATGCAGCGGCAGTACTCGGCGCTCACGAGCCGGGTGCAGGAGGCGCTCGCGGGCATCCGCGTCGTGAAGGCCTACACGCGGGAGATTTTCGAGGCCGAGCGGTTCGAGGGCGAAAGCCGGGACTACAAGCGGCGGGCGCTCGACCTCGCGCTCGTCGACGCCGCCTTCCGGCCGGTCATGCAGATCCTCATCGGCGCGAGCACGATCCTCGTCGTCTGGGTCGGCGGGCGGCTCGTCGTCGAGGGTACGATCACGCTCGGCAACATCGCCGAGTACATCATCTACGTCGCCATCATGACGTGGCCGGTGGCGTCGTTCGGGTACGTGATCTCGCTCGTCCAGCAGGCGAGCGCCTCGGCCACCCGCCTCTTCGAAATTCTCGACACGCCGCCCGACGTACTCGACACCGAGCGGACCGACGCCGAGGTCGAGGCCATCGAGGGCCGGGTCACGTTCGAGGGCGTGCGCTACCGCTACACGCCGGGCGGCCCAGACGTGCTGCACGGCCTCTCGTTCGACGTTCCCGCCGGGTCGACCCTCGGCGTCGTCGGGCGGACGGGGGCCGGCAAGTCGACGCTCGTCGAGCTGATCCCGCGCCTGATCGAGCCGACTGAGGGCGTAGTCCGCGTGGACGGGCGCGACGTGCAGGCGATCCCGCTGGAGACGCTGCGCTCGAACATCGGCACCGTCCCGCAGGAGGTCTTCCTGTTCTCCGACTCGGTTGGCCACAACATCGCCTTCGGCGAGCTCGACGCGTCGCCGGCCGAGATCGAGCAGGCCGCCCTCGAAGCCGACCTCCTGGCCAACATCGACGCCTTCCCCGAAGGGTTCGGGACGCGCGTCGGCGAGCGCGGGATCACGCTCTCGGGCGGGCAGAAGCAGCGCACCGCGATCGCCCGCGCGCTCATCCGCGCCCCGCGCATCCTCATCTTCGACGACGCCCTCTCGGCCGTCGACACCCGCACCGAGGCCACGATCCTCGGCCACCTCCGAAGCCACTACGGCGAGCGCACGATCGTCGTCGTGAGCCACCGCATCTCGGCCGTGCAGGACGCCGACCAAATCCTCGTCCTCGACGACGGCCGGATCGCCGAGCGCGGCGACCACCGCACCCTCATCGAGCACGACGGCCTCTACGCCGACCTCTACCGGAAGCAGTTGCTGGAGGAAGAACTGGCTGGGGTAGTATGATCTGCCCCGACCCGTAGGGGCTTGATTAACCAAACCCCTACGCCACGGTCACCCATGTCGTATCGAACAGAACTCATCCCTCTCGGCACGGCGAGCGCGATCCCGGCGCACGGGCGACACCTCGCCGGGTGCGCGCTCCGGCGCGGAGGCCGCGTGCTGCTCTTCGACTGCGGCGAGGGCACGCAGTACCGGCTCCTCGAAGCCGGCGTCAAGCGCTCGCGCATCGAAGCCATCTTTCTCACCCATTTCCACGGCGACCACCTCTACGGCCTGCCGGGCATCCTCACGACGATGGCCCTCCTGGAGCGGACCGACCCGCTCACACTCGTCGGCCCGGCAGGGCTCCAGGGCATTCTCGAATCGCTGCCCGGGCTGAAAAACGGCTGGCTCCCGTTCGACGTCGACTACGTCGAACTCGGCGAAGGCTTCGGGCACGCGGTCGTGTACGAGACCGAGGACTTTACGGTCGAGGCGCGGCCCATCGACCACCGCGTCTTCGCTGCCGGCTTCCGGTTCGCCGAGCGCGCGCGGCCGGGCCGGGTGGACGCGGAGCGGGCCGCGGCGCTCGGGGTCGCCGGGCCCGACATCGGACGGCTCGTCCGGGGCGAGGCCGTGACGACGGCCGACGGGCGGACCGTCGAGCCGGCGGAGGTCGTCGGGCCGGAGCGGCCGGGGGCGGTCTTCGCCTACGTTCTCGACACGGCCCCGTGCCCCGGCGGGCGCGCCCTCGCCGACGGTGCCGACCTTCTCCTCCACGAGGCGACGTTTACCGAGGCCCACGCCGAGCGCGCCGCCGAGACCGGGCACTCGACCGCCCGGCAGGCCGCCGAGGTCGCCCGCGACGCCGGGGCGAAGCGGCTCCTGCTGACCCACTTCTCGGCGCGCTACGAGACCTCGGACGCGCTCGTAGCCGAGGCGCGCGCCGTCTTCCAGAACACGGATGCGGCTCGGGAATTAGAAACGGTCCGGCTGGTGCCGGGAGAAGAGAGAGGATAGACGATGGAGGAATAGAATCCATTCCCCATCCTCCATCTTCCATTCTCACCCAACGAAAGTATGGCGGAAGACACCGGTACCAACGGACAGGCCAGTGCCGAGGAGCGGGCCAGCGAAGCCACCGTGTACGACGGACGGCTCTTCCGCCGGATTATGTCGTTTCTCGGGCCGTACAAAGGCCGGGTACTCGTCGCCAGCGTGCTCGTCCTCGGGACAGCGTTCCTCGGGGCACTCCAGCCGAAGCTCGTCCAGCTCGCCATCGACAACCACATCGTCGAGGGCGACGTGCCGGGGCTGCTGCGGATCGTCGGGCTGCTCGCGCTCGTGCTCGTCGGGCAGGGGATCGCGTCGTTCGCCGGGGGCTACCTCACGCAGTGGGTCGGGCAGCAGGCGCTCTACGACCTCCGCACGCGCGTCTTCCGCCACATCCAGCGTCAGCCGCTCGGCTACTTCGACCGGACGCCCATCGGGCGGCTCATCACGCGGACGACGTCGGACATCGAGGCGCTGTCCGATCTGCTTTCGGCGGGCGTCGTCTCGATCCTCGGGAGCCTCTCGCAGCTCGTCTTCATCACCTACTTCATGTTCACGCTCAACGCGCGCCTCGCGCTCGTGGCGCTGGCGGTGATGCCGCTCATGTTCTGGGCGACGATGACCTTCCGCAGCCGGGTCCGCGTGGTCTACCGCGAGACGCGCGCCCAGATCAGCCGCCTGAACTCGTTCCTCCAGGAGCATGTGACCGGGATGCAGGTGGTCCAACTCTTCAACCGCGAGCGCGAGGAGATGCGCCGCTTCAGCGCCATCAACGACGCGCACCGCGAGGCGCAGGTCAAGGGCGTGTTCTACTACGCCCTCTTCTTCCCCGCCGTCGACATCATCGCGGCCCTCGCGCTCGCGCTCGTGATCTGGTTCGGCGGGACCGAGGCGATGCGGGCCACGCTGACGGTCGGCGTGCTGATCGCGTTCATCCAGTACGTCCGCCGCTTCTTCGAGCCCATCCGCAACCTGTCGGACCAGTACAACACGCTCCAGGGCGCGATGGCGGCTTCGGAGCGCGTCTTCGACGTGCTCGACCACGACGCCGCGCTCGCCGAGCCCGACGAGCCGACCGTCCTCGCCGAGTGCCGGGGCCGGATCGAGTTCGAGAACGTGTGGTTCGCCTACGAGACCCTGCCCGACTCCGACGAGCCGAACTGGGTGCTCCGCGACGTGTCGTTCACCGTCGAGCCCGGGCAGACCGTCGCGCTCGTGGGAGCGACGGGCTCGGGCAAGACGACAATCATCAACCTGCTGCTCCGGTTCTACGAAGTGCAACGCGGCACGATTCGCGTGGACGGTGTCCCGATCCGCGACCTCGCGCTCGCCGACCTCCGGCGGCACATCGGCCTCGTCCTCCAGGACGTGTTCCTCTTCTCCGGCTCCCTCGCCGACAACATCACGCTCGGCGACCCGGCCAAGAACCTCCAGGACGTGGCGCGCGCCGTCGACCTCGTCGGTGCCGACCGGTTCATCGGCATGCTGCCGGACGGGCTCGCGCACGAGATCGGCGAGCGCGGGGTGACGCTCTCGCACGGCCAGCGCCAGCTCGTCTCCTTCATCCGCGCGCTCGTCTACGACCCCGCGATCATCGTCCTGGACGAGGCGACGAGCTCGGTAGATACCGAGACCGAGGAGCTGGTGCAGACGGCGCTCGGGACACTGATGGACGGGCGGAGCGCGCTCGTCGTGGCCCACCGCCTCTCGACGATCCAGGACGCCGGGCAGATCCTGGTGATGCACAAAGGACAGGTCCGCGAGCGGGGGACGCATCAAGACCTCCTCGCTGCGGGCGGCCTCTACCGGCGGCTCTACGAACTCCAGTACGCCGACCAGGAGCACACTACAGCCTGAGTATATTCGCCCATGCTCCGCGACCGCATCACGATTGACCCTGCCATCTGCCACGGAAAGCCCTGCATCCGTGGGCTACGGTATCCCGTGGAGACGATCCTCGAACTGCTCAGCTCGGGGGTGAGCACGGACGACATTCTGGCCGGTTACGAGGACCTGGAGCGCGACGATGTGCTGGCCGCGCTGGACTACGCCGCACGGCTGAGCCAGACGAAGCGCGTGCAAGCGGTCCGGCTGTGAGATTCCTGATCGATGCTCAGCTTCCTCGCCGCCTAGCCTACCGCCTGCGCGAGGCCGGGCACGACGCCGTCCATACCCTCGACCTCCCGGAGGGCAACCGCACGACGGACGCAGAGATCAACCGGCGCTCCGTCGAGGAGAGGCGAGTCGCCGTGACGAAGGATGCTGATTTTGTAGACGCATTGCTTGTCCAGGACCTCCCGTTCAAGCTGCTGCTCATTTCGACGGGCAACATTGGCCTCGGTATCGACGGCGGCGGAGTCGGGAGTAGCTCGCATGATGAGCGAGGTGAGCGTGCAAGGAGGGACTCCCGAGGTAGCGACGCATCCGTTTTCTAACGGGGCGGCACGGCACGCCGGAGCACATAACACTGCTTTGGTTGTACCCTACACTCTTCCTAAGCCCTGCCCGCATGCTGCCTCTCTCGTCGCTCTGCCGCGCTGTCGCGCTCGCGGCCGTCCTGTCCGTTCCGGCCCTTGCCCAGCGCGACGCTGCGCCAGCCGGTGGGGCGTCCGTTTACACCACGCGGGAAGACTTCGACGTGGCCTGCGGGACGGCAGCGGTCTCGGGACGGGCTGCGGTAGACAACCTGTCGTTCGGCAGCGAGGGGCCGTTCCGGCTGATACTGAGCGCGCGCGGCTCCACCACCGTCGCGCCGGGCAGTTCGGCGAGGCTCAAGTACACCGTGACGAATCAGACAGCGCAGGCGCTGGAGGGCGGCCTGTTCTTCTACGCCGAGCGTGACAGTACTACCCTGCTGCAAGGCGCCATCCTGGAAGGCGCGTTCGCTCCGGGGCAAATCAGCAGGGTCTACCGGCAGGCCGTGCCCCGTGCCGCCCGACCCGGAGCCTACACGTATTTCCTCTGCATCGGCCCAGACATCGGCGCGCGCACTGCCTGCTCCGCCCCGCTCGCGGTCACCGTCATGGGCGCTGGCGCGGAATAGGGCTGCGGGCAGCCACCCGCTCTCTCCAGGGCACGGCCTCTATCATGCGCTTCTGGCGCATCCTGCATGCGCTTCTGGAGCATCCGTGTTGGAGAAGCGAAAATTAATTGGTCATGGCTAGCTTTTTGTCTTCTTTGTTCTTTCATTAGAGGCCTCTTCCGGAGTAGCACTCTGCTTCTCCGTCCTTCACCTTAAACCCCGTACCCGTTATGTCAAACACACTACGTGTTTTCCTTGTGACCGTGCTCTTCGCGATGGTCACTCCGTTCGCGCTCGCTCAGCAGCGCTCGGCCTCCCCCGAGCACCAGCTCTCGGCCAAGAGCGTCCCGTCGTCCATCGAGGTGCTCTCCGAGCGCGGCGGGGCTACCGTCTTCACCGATCGCGCCGCCTTCGAGGCCGCGTGCGGCATGCTCACGACAGAGGACTTTGAGGAAGCTAACCTTCCCTCGGGCGAGTTCGCGGCGATCAATGCCCCGCTGCCGCCAGCGGACGGTGTCATCTTCCAGCCTGGCGACATTGAGCCTGGGCTCATAGTCACGCTCGACAGCACGGGCGTGAACCCGGATACAGGAGACCCTGACGACCTCTTCGTCGCCCGCGACTTCTTCTCGGTCGGCGTTCAGGTTGGAAACAACACCATCTTCGATAAGCTCATCTACTCGTTCTCACCGGCCGTGGAGTGCGCGGGCTACGATGTGGACCTGAACCGGAACGGAGCTGAAACGACGCTCCGCGCCGTCGACGGTGGCGGCAACACGCTCGGCTCGGTTTCGATCACTGGCTTTGACCTGTTCTTCTTCGGTGTCATGTCCGACGTGCCAGTCGCGTCGCTCATTGCTGACGGCGACATCTCTGAGGAGTTCGTCGACGCAGATAACGCCTCGTACACCGCCATGATGACGGGTGACAACTTCGAGATCGACGCCGACCCCGAGTCGCAGACCGTCACCGCCCCCGGCACGGCCAACTTCACCTACACCGTGACCAACAACACCGCCTCGGCACAGTCCGGCGTGGTCTTCTACCAGGCCTTCCTCGGCTCCAACCCGGTCAGCCCGGTCGTCCAGGTACAGTCCG